>JBHPFC010000023.1:0-38932 GCA_042576405.1 Pseudomonadota bacterium
CGCGTTCCGGCTCGGTGGCTGTTGCGCATTTGCCGCGGCCACCGTTAACAGCTGCCCTGGTAATCCCGGTGACAGCGGTTTTAATGGATGATGGTCAGGCCTATGTGTTTCACGTACGTAACGAGCTATTGGAACGGGTCGCTGTCGATCTGGGTGAGCGCGTCGATCAGCAGCAAGTGATAGTGGCAGGGCTGAGCACAGGTGATCCTGTCGTGGTGCGCGACGTGGCAGCGCTGTCTGATGGTCAGGCAGTTGTCAGCGAAATGTCAGTGCCTGGGCAGCAGGACTGATAGGCCTGTGAATCTGATTCGTTTTTCCATAGCGAACCCGCTGATTATCAATTTGCTGCTGGTGCTGGTATTGCTGCTGGGCGTGCTGTCCTGGTTTGCCATGCCGCAGGAAATGTTTCCAGTGGTGGAGCTGGACATGGCTCGTGTCACTACTGTCTTTGAGGGCGCATCCCCGGAGGAAGTTGAACAGCAAGTGACGCTTACCATCGAAGAGGCGTTCGACGGGATGTCGGATATTGATGTCGTGACTTCGACTTCGAGTGAGGGTTTATCCACTATCTTCCTGAAGCTTAAGCCCGGTAGTAATGTTGACCAGTTCATGCGCGATCTGCGCAGCAAACTTGACCAGATTACCGATTTGCCGGAAGAGACAGAAGAACCGGAGATGACGCGCCTGGAAGCGCGTTTCCCGGTTATTAGTATGAGTCTCTATGGAAATTCAACGCGCGGTTTTCTTTATCAGACAGCAGATGATGTCAAGCGCCGTCTGTTGAATTTACCTGGTGTGGCCAGTGTGGGAATCGCCGGTGATCGTGAATGGGAACTGTGGGTCGAAGTGGACCCGCAAATTCTTGCGGCCCATGGTATTTCATTACAGCAGGTGATTGGCGCGGTTCGTAATAATCTCAAGGATTTGCCGGGCGGTTCAGTCAAGGCCCGTGAGGGCGATATTTTACTGCGTGGAAAAGGCGTGGTGCCCGACCCCGAATTTCTGCGCGATGTGGTTGTGTATCGAAATTCTCAAGGGGGGCGTTTGCGCCTTGGTGATATCGCCGAGGTCAGTCTTCGTCTTGAAGAAGCGAAAAGCCTTGGGCGATTCAACGGTGAGTCTTCGGTGAACCTGACGGTTACCAAAACTGCTGATGCCTCAACCATCAGCGTCTCGGATCTGGTCAGGGAAGAAGCGGAAAAACTGCGCAGTGAATTACCTCCGAGTATTCAGGTGGGGGTGTTTAGCGATCTGTCTGTATACGTTAAAACCCGCCTGAATACAGTCAAGTCTTCCGGTTTGGTGGGGCTGGCGCTGGTGCTGTTGTCGCTGTACCTGTTTCTTAATTTCCGCGTGGCATTGATTACAGCCATGGGTATACCGGTTTCGTTTATGGTGGCGGTAGCCATGATCCATTACTTTGGCTACAGCATCAATATGGTTTCGTTGTTTGCGTTTCTGATTGCACTCGGGCTGGTTGTCGATGATGCTATTATCGTGACCGAAAATGTGTATCGTCATATGGAGCAGGGTATGCCTGCACCGCAGGCTGCCCAGGTGGGTGCGAAAGAAGTTGCTTGGCCAGTGCTGGCAGCCACCAGCACTACGGTAGCGGCTTTTTTGCCAATGTTTGCTATCGGAGGCACGCTGGGTGAATTTATCAAAGTCATTCCTGTTGTCGTAGCGGCATCCCTGCTGGGTTCATTGTGGGAGGCCTTTGCCGTTCTGCCTTCACATGCTGCACACATGTTGAGAGTCGATAACAAGACCAGGCGGCAGACCCGTATCAATTGGGTCGCATTGTTACATCGTTACGTGAACCTGTTGCGATGGTCGCTGGTAAACCGCTATTTCGTCAGTCTGCTGGCCGGTGGCGTATTGATTCTTTCAGTGGTGTACGGAGTCACGCGACTGCCTTTTCAGATGTTTGGCGAGGCTGAACTGGGTCAGTTTCTGGTCAATATCGAGGCACCGAATACTTACAGTCTGGAAGACACGGAAGTGCTGGCAAAACGCGCCGAAAAGATTGTTCTGGCTGCCGTGCGTGAAGACGAACTCGATACGGTGTTAACAAATGTCGGGGTTACCTTTATTGACTTTAATCGGTTTCGTTTCGGTAGTAACTATATTCAGCTGATTGTCGATCTGAAAAAACCGGCTCCGCAGGGTTTTATAGAACGATTCATAACGCCACTGGTCAGCCTTAAATTCAGCTGGGAGGGAAGCCGCGAGCGTTTGACCGAAGATATACTCAATGATGTCAGGGAGGGCTTGCAAACCCTGACAGGTATTCAGCGGTTATCAATGCTGCGTCCGCAAGGTGGTCCGGCGGGTGCGGATATCGAGGTGGGTGTTGTCGGGGACGATGTCGGGCAGCTTCTGCTGCATGCACAGACAATCCGCGATTATCTTCGTCAGCTACCTGGTGTATATGATGTGCGTCAGGATCTGGACGTTGGCAAGCTGGAATACCGTTACAGTCTGAACGAGCGTGGCCAGGAGCTGGGTCTGACCCAGCAACAGCTGGCTGATGCAGTCCGAACCGGCTTTCTGGGTCTCGAGGCTGTGCACGTCACGCGTGGCGATGAGCGTATTCCTGTTCGTGTAATTTACACAGAGACGGTTCGCCGCAACAGCTCGCTGGGTGATTTGCCATTGACGCTCGATGACGGACGTATTGTTTATCTCGGAGATGTCGCTGATATAGAACAGGGGCGCGGCCTGAATACCATTCGTCGGCGTGACGGTGAACGGCTGGCCATTGTGACGGCGGAAGTTGATGATCAGGTCACCACAGCGCTGGCCGCCACAAAATTGATAGAGAAACAGTTTGCAGATTTGCCACAGCAGGCGCCCGGTTACCGGTTGTTATTCCTCGGTGAGAAGAAAGATGCTGCTGATTCCATGAATGATATGAAGCGTGCCACGATTATCGCCCTGGCGATCATATTTTTCATACTGGCCTCTCTGTTCAAGTCCTTGCTTGACCCTCTGGTGGTAATGCTGGCCATTCCTTTCGGATTTATCGGCGTGGTTTTCGGACATATGTTGTTCGATTATCATCTGCAGTTTCTGTCGCTGATCGGTTTCCTGGCATTAACAGGTATTGTGGTTAATGACTCGCTGATATTAATCGACTTCGCCAAACGGCTGCGCGGCGAGGGCTGGGACCGGTGCGACGCACTGGTCGAAGCCGGGCGCGTGCGGGTGCGACCGATTTTGCTCACCACAATGACGACATTTCTGGGTATCTCTCCGTTGATTTTCTTCGCTACCGGCCAGACAGCGTTTCTGTCGCCTATGGCGGTAAGTCTTGGCTTCGGTTTGATTTTCGCAACGGCTCTGATCCTGGTTGTTGTGCCCTGCTTCTATTTGATTGCAGATGACTTGCGGCAGCATGTACGTACAGTGATATTTGATTCGCGCTCCAGCGCATAAACGAAGATGTGATGAAGTTATAATGAACGGGATAATGACAATGTTTCCAAGGCGGTGTTATGGGTGAGCGGCGCGCCAGTTTGCAGAGTTGGGCGGAGGAACAGCTGGGCTGGCCGAATGTGGAGTTGACGCCAGCGTCAACCGATGCCAGTTTTCGCCGTTACTTTCGTGTCGAGCGCGACGGCAATAGCTATATCCTCATGGATGCGCCACCGGACAAGGAAGACTGCGCACCGTTCGTGCATGTCAGCCGGTTACTGCAGGAGCTTGGTCTGCATGTGCCGGAAGTGATAGCTGCAGATGCGCGTGGGTTCCTGCTGCTGTCAGATCTGGGGCACCGTCAGTACCTTGATGAGCTGAATGAACAAACCGTCGACCGTTTGTATGGTGATGCTCTTGGCGCGCTGGCTACGCTGCAGAGTTGTGTTGTGGCTGATTGCGGCTTGCCAGCCTATGACCGCGAGCTGTTGTTGTTCGAGATGTCACTGTTCCGTGACTGGTTGCTTGGATCACACCTGGGCATGCAACTGAATGACGCGCAACTGGCCGGATTGAACAGGAGCTTTGACACGCTGGCTGACAATGCGCTGCAACAGCCCGTTGTTTGCGTGCATCGCGACTATCACTCGCGCAATCTGATGCTGTCAGACTACCACAACCCGGGGATACTGGATTACCAGGATGCGGTGATTGGCCCCATGACTTACGATCTGGTGTCGTTGTTGCGTGACTGCTATATCCGCTGGCCGCGTGAACGCGTTGAAAGCTGGGCGCTTGGCTATTATGAACTGGCCCTGCAGACCGGTATTCTGCGTCCCGATCAGGCAGACGAGCAGCAGTTCCTGCGCTGGTTTGACTGGATGGGTGTACAGCGTCATCTGAAGGCGGCAGGTATTTTCGCCCGCCTGTATCATCGCGATGGCAAGTCCGGCTACCTGGAAGATATTCCTCGCACCCTGGGGTATGTTCAGGAGGTTTGTACGCGCTATCCTGAGCTTGAGGAGCTGGGAGCGCTGACGCAACAGGTAGTATCGCGTCTATGAAGGCAATGATTCTCGCCGCCGGTCGTGGCGAACGCATGCGTCCATTGACCGACCGTACGCCGAAACCGTTGCTTGAGATTGACGGCAAGCCACTCATCGAGCATCACATCACATGCTTGCGTGCAGCTGGCATTACCCGTTTGGTGATCAATTACGCGCACCTTGGCGAGCAGATCGTTGCGCGACTGGGTGATGGCAGTGGGCTGGGTGTCGATATCAGTTATTCACCGGAGCCTGCCGGTGCCCTGGAAACCGGTGGTGGTATCAAGCGTGCGCTGCCGTTGCTGGGCGAAGAACCGTTTCTGGTGGTGAATGGCGATATCTGGACCGACTACCCTTACAGTGATATGCGGCTTGGTACCGGCAAGCTTGCGCACCTGGTACTGGTCAATAACCCTGCGCATCATCCGCGGGGTGATTTTGGCCTGTCCGGGAGCAGTGTGGTGGATGCCGCGGAACAGCGCCTGACCTTCAGTGGTATCGGTGTCTATCACCCGCGTTTGTTTGACGGCACAGCGGAGGAGGTGTTCCCATTGGCGCCGTTGTTAAGGGCCGCTATAAAGCGCGGCGAGGTCAGTGGCGAACACTATAGCGGTCAGTGGCTGGATATCGGTACGCCGCAACGGCTTGATGCACTTAATCGTGAGCTAAAAGGATAGAGTATGGGTGACGAGATTACCCACAGTCATTTTTCCATGTCTGACTTCGAAGGTTTCGGACAGCGCTTGCAGGCGGAAACCCGGTTGCTGGGCCAATGGTTTAACGACAAGGCGTTTTCAAACCGTGTACCGGTCTGTGGCCTGGAACTCGAGGCCTGGCTGATTGACGCACAGGGTATACCTGCCCCGCTAAATCAGTCGTTCCTGAAAAAAATGGACGACCCGCTGGTAGTGCCAGAGCTGGCGCGCTTTAATGTTGAGCTGAACGTGCACCCGCATGCCTTGCAGGGGCAGGCCCTGACCCGGCTTTACCAGGGTCTGCAGCAAACCTGGGAACGTTCCCAGACGGTTGCCAGCGAGCTGGATGCCCGCCTGGTCATGGTGGGTATTCTGCCAAGCGTCGAACAAAAGCATTTGTCGCTGGCAAATATGTCTGAGCAAAAGCGCTATCGCGCCCTCAATCAGCAGGTGCTGCGCTTGCGAGATGGTGAGCCGCTGATGGTGGATATTCATGGCCGCGAGCACCTGAATATACTGCATAACGATGTCATGCTGGAATCGGCTGCAACCTCGCTACAGTTGCATCTCAAGGTAGGCGTTGATGATGCTGTGAGATATTACAATGCAGCCCAGATTGTCTCGGCGCCACTGGTTGCCGCGGCTTCCAATTCGCCCTTTCTGTTTGGCAAGGACCTGTGGGATGAGACGCGTATTCCGCTGTTCGAACAGTCAGTGGAAGTCGGCGGGTTCGCCGGGGCCAGCCGCGGACCGGTTCGCAGGGTCAGCTTTGGCACCGGTTACGCCAAGGAATCATTGTTCGAATGTTTCGTTGAAAACGAAGCACATTTCCCCGTGTTGCTGCCAATTGATTTTGAGGAGCCGGCCAGAGAGATGCGTCATCTGCGCCTCCATAACGGTACTATCTGGCGCTGGAATCGCCCGCTGATCGGCTATGATGATGGCACTCCGCATCTGCGCATTGAACATCGTGTGTTGCCGGCCGGCCCAACAGTGCTTGACTGTATTGCCAACGCAGCCTTTTTCTATGGCCTGGTCCAGGCCCTGGCGACAGCCGAGATTCCTCCGGAAACGCAGCTGCCGTTTGCGACAGCGCGCGACAACTTCTATGCAGTTGCCAGGGATGGTCTGGATGGGCAGATCACCTGGCTGGACGGCCGTAAACTTTCGGTGCAGACACTGTTGCTCGATCAGTTGATTCCGCTGGCTCGTTACGGCCTGGGGTTGCTGGATATTGATCCAGGGGACCGGGATCGCTACCTGGGTATCGTCAAGGCCCGTGTGCGTAACGCCTGTACCGGGAGTGCCTGGCAGCGTGCCTGGGTTGCCAGGCATGGAGACGATATGCAGGCGTTAACCCAGGCTTACTATGAGCGCCAACAGAGTGGTGAGCCGGTGCATGACTGGAGTGGTTGAGTTCGATGGCTAGCTTGCTTAGACAATGCGACGGCATTCCTGATGGTTTGCTGGAAGCGCGACCTGAAGATTTGGCGGATTTGCTGGGTGGTCCGACCCTGCTGCATTTGCCGGGACGCCGCGAACAGCCACTGTTCGTTTCGTCATTATTGCACGGTAACGAAACCACGGGCTTGCTCGCTGTTCAGGATCTGCTGCTGCAGTACCATGGCAAGGAGTTGCCACGTGCCTTGAGTGTTTTTATCGGTAATGTCGAAGCCGCGCGTGATGGTTTGCGGCGTCTGGCCGGGCAGCCGGACTACAATCGTGTCTGGCCTGGTACTGATTACGCCGATAGTCCGGAAAAGCGCATGATGGCCGAAGTTGTTGAAATCATGCGTCAGCGACAACCGTTTGCCAGTGTGGATGTGCACAATAATACCGGTATCAATCCTCACTACGCCTGTATTAATCGTATCGACCACCAGTTCATGCATCTGGCGAGTATGTTCAGCCGTACACTGGTATATTTTATTCGTCCCGCTGGTGTTCAATCGATGGCGTTTGCTGCTCTCTGCCCGGCATTGACAGTCGAGTGCGGCAAGGTAGGGCAAAGTGCCGGAGAAGAACACGCTCGTGAATTTCTCGATGCCTGCCTGCATCTGAGCAAGATTCCGGATCATCCCGTGGCGGCGCACGACGTCGACCTGTTCCACACAGTTGCTATCGTGCATATACCGCGCGCGTACAGTTTTGGTTTTGGTGACAGTCCAGTGGACATCTGCTTTATTGATGATCTCGATCATCTCAACTTCCGGGAATTACCGCCAGGCACTACGCTTGCACACATCGATGGCATCGACGATTTGCCGCTGGAGGCTATTGATGAACAGGGAGATGAAGTGTCGGCGCGTTATTTCCGGATTGAAGATTCGATGCTGCGCACGAGGCGGGCAGTGATGCCGTCGATGTTCACACTTGATGAGAGGGTGATACGGCAGGACTGCCTGGGATATTTGATGGAGCGTTATCCCTTGCCCGATTAATAGCCGCGAGCGCTTTGATCGATATCGCCAGGGATATCTGGCAAACGTTCTACGCCGGTTGTGAAATGACCGTCATCGTAGAGATCGAGCCAGCGGTATCCGGGGGGAATATGTTCAACCGCGAAGTCTTCACTGCCGGGAAGAAACTGGATACAGGTTGATGGCGTGGATAACAGCCGTACGCCATTGCGTTGCTGATCAAAAACCTGGTGTACATGTCCCCAGATAATGCCGCGTACCTGCGGATGCCGGTCGATGACAGCAAAAAAATCATCGGGATTATCGACGGCCATGGTGTCCAGCCAGCGGCTGCCGATTGAAACCGGTTGGTGATGCAGCCATATCAACGTGGGTAAGTCGCTTGCCTGTTGCAGCGAATCTTCCATGTTTTTAAGTTCGGCACCAGAAATATGGCCGCCCTCACTGCCGGCTACACTGGAGTCAAGGAAGATCAGTTGCCAGCCATTGATATGAACGCTGGTATGGCTGTTATAACCGTTGCCATTCATACATTTCTTCAGAATTTCGGCTTCGTCGTGATTGCCTGGCAGACAATGAACTGGCACACCCATCCGGTTGAAGCAGTCCCGGGCCAACGCATACGCTTGCTGTGATCCATCGTGCGTCAGGTCGCCACTGGTTACAACCAGTTCGGGCTGGCGTTGACTGGCATGCTCGATCACCCGCTGCAGGCAATGGCGGGTATTGAGGCCCAGCAAACAGCTATCAGGGTCGGCGTGCAGGTGAGTGTCAGTGATCTGCGCAATACGCAGAACCGGGGCGTCGTGTCCTTCGGTGGCCACTATTCTATCGCCTTGATAAAGACCTTTGAGTTACGCTGGTAATTATACAGGCCACGTTTCTTTAGTGGCAGCCGGGACATATCGGTATTTTTGAAGCCGCGTTCCCTGAACCAGTGAGAGGTCAGCGTCGTCAGTACAAACAGGTGTTTGATGCCCATATTACGGCTGCGCTGTTCAATGGCGCTAAGAAGATCGTCGCCGCGACCATGTCCCCTGTACTCGGGGTGTACTGCGACGCAGGCAAGTTCTGCCAGCTGGTCGTCATAAGGGTACAGTGCTGCACAGGCGACTATCATGCCATCGCGCTTGACGACCATAAAATGTTCTATCTCCATCTCCAGCCGTTCGCGCGAGCGCTTGACGAGAGCGCCTTTTTCTTCGAGGGGTTCAATCAGTTTCATAATGCCACCGACGTCGTCGATAGAAGCGACACGCAAGCCTTCGTAGATTTCCGCGCTGACCAGGGTGCCGATGCCATCGCGTGTGAACAACTCCAGTAGCAAGCCGCCATGAGTCCTTCTGGGCACGAGGTGTGTGCGCTTCACCCCGCGTCTGCAGCTATCAATGGTGTTGACCAGGTGGCGCGTCCACTCATCGCTGAGTTTGCGCCGTGAGCGCAATATCTGTTCAGCCTCGATCAGTGACAGCTGGTGAATGAATTGCCGACGACTGTCGCGCAGTCCTTCGCCCTCTACCAGCATCACCAGCTTTTCAGCATGCAAGGCTATGGAGGCGGCTGTGGCAACCTCTTCAGCACTCAGGTTGAAAATTTCACCAGTCGGTGAATAGCCTATCGGCGACAACAGGACAATACGGCCGGCGTCCAGTTGCTGGTGTATGCCTGTGGCATCAATGCGTCTGACCTCGCCGGTGTGACAATAGTCCACGCCGTCACGGATGCCCAGCGGTCGGGCGGTGACAAAATTTCCGGTGGCTACGCCAATGCTGTTTGTCGGTACCGGCGAGTTCACCAGCCCCATCGACAGTTTGGCTTCAATGTCGACGCGCAGACTGCCCACCGCGTCCTTAACGGCAGCCAGTGCCTGATCGTCAGTAAGGCGCAGGCCATTGACATAGTGAATGTCGGCGCCGTTCTGTTTGAGGCGCTGTTCGATCTGTGGTCGGGCTCCGTGTACCAGTACCAGGCGTATCCCAAGGGTGTTTAGCAGGGCAATGTCGTTGACCAGTTCTTCAAAACCTTCACCGACCGCTTCGCCGCCAAAAGTAAGCACCATGGTGCTGCCGCGATGTGCCCGGATATAGGGTGTGGCCTGGCGAATGCTGTCGACGAAGGCTTGCTGGGTTTGGTTTTTTTTCTGTGCCATGAGGTCTAGATTAACGGTTTAAAGGGCCTAAAAACAATTATTTCCATGCACTATTGTTGACCATCAAAGTCAGGTCGACGGTTAGCCGGTCTGGCCCGGCGGGTTGACGCAGAAGCGCTGGATTAACTCACGCAGCAGTTCCAGTGTGGGTTTGATGCGTGCTTCGCCCAGGAATTCATCCGGCTGGTGGGCCTGATCAATGTCGCCGGGTCCGAGCACCACGGTATTTATACCCATCTGGTTAAAGTAAGGCGCCTCGGTGCCAAAGGCGGCTGCTGCTGCACTGTAGCCGGTCAGGGTTTCGGTGCAGCGTACGATTTCGCTGGATGCAGGTGTGTCCATTGCGGGAGTGCCCTCCGCCAGCGCCTTGAAGCTGATTTCAAGACCGCTGTCCCCAAGTGCTTTGGTTACGCGGGCATGGAGTATCTCCCGCAGTTCCGCCAGGTCCATGCCGGGTAACGGCCGCAGGTCGATGTGCAACTCGCAATCGGCGCAGATACGGTTGGGGTTGTCGCCACCATGTATGTGACCGAGATTGAGTGTCGGAACCGGTATCTGGAACAGGTTATTGATGTTTTCGGCCTGTAGCTGGTTGCGCCAGTTTGTGAGCGTATCGAGTACCGTGTGCATTCCCTCAAGTGCGCTGTTGCCGAGTGCCGGATCGCTGGAGTGGCCGGAACGGCCGCGTAAATGAATGCTCTCCATGAGTATACCCTTGTGCATGCGCACCGGGCGCAGGCCGGTAGGCTCGCCAATGATGGCGTAGCGCGCCTGGGGGCGTTTGGCTGCTACCAGGGCACGCGCCCCGGACATGGACGTTTCCTCATCGGCGGTTGCTACCAGTATCAGGGGTTCACTGAATTGTGTTGGCGAGAAGTGGCAGGATGCTTCTATGGCAAGTGCCAGGAAAGCTTTCATGTCGGCTGTTCCGAGTCCATAGAGCCGCCCATCGGCCTGGGTCAGCTTGAAAGGGTCGTGATTCCACCGGCCTTCGTCCCAGGGGACAGTATCGGTATGACCGGCGAGTACCAGCCCACCCGGACCACTTCCCAGGGTTGCGATCAGATTGGCTTTGCCGGGATGATTTTCAATCGGCAGGATTTCGGTTTGCCAGCCGAGACCACTCAGCCAGTTGGCCAGCAGGCTGATCACAGAAAGGTTACCCTGATCGAGTGCGGGGTTGACGCTGCTCACCGAGGGTGTCGAAATCAGCGCCTTGATCATGTCCAGCAGATTGGGTGGTTTTTGCATGCGATTGATTATGGACATGCCGTTGATTGTTTGTGAAGTGAATTGTAATGACTCGACTCGACTGGCGTAATGCCAACGATTATCGGTTTGCCGCACAGCTGAATGCCGGGCAGTGGGCCTGGGAGTTCCTGCGTCGGAACGCTGGGTATCAGTCAGACTGGCACTGGTTCTCGGCGGCCTGGAAACGTCTGGAGGCTCGTTACGGCAAGCCGCCGGAGCGGGATTTCCAGGCCTGGCAGCGTGATCCTGACGCTTATCGTCTGGTGGATGACAGCACAGGCGACTGCAGGGTTGACGAAGACAAGGTGTTGATCGAATGCTGGATGGGAAGCAAGTGGGGTTTTTACAAGTTCCCACTTGACCCGGCAACCGATCAGCCGCGTATCGGCGAACAACTTAGCTGGCGGCCAGTGCCAGAGGAGGTTTCAGTCATCGATGTAGCGGACCCGGTTGATTCAGGTGAACACCTTTTCCGGCTGGCTTTGGCTTTCGAACTGGATTTGCCGCTGCGACCACAACTGGAAGTAGCGCAACGTTTTCTGCAGCGGCGCCAGGCATATTTACGTAAACAGGGTCGGATGCAGATGAAAACTGTTGCCGCACTTTCTCCCGGGTGGGAGCTGATGTTACGGTTGCTGGACGGCAAGCAGGCGGGTGAGAGCCTGGTGTCGATGCAGTCTGTGCTGGGAGAATACACGGTCGATACCACGCTGGCTGATTTGTTGGGTCAGGCTGCGGAGCTGGTTGATGGTGGCTACCGTTCCCTGTCGACACTACCCGAAGGAAAATCCACGCATGCAAGCAGTAGCGACTAGTTAGTTGGCACGCCCGATTTCCTGCAAACCGTACTGCTTGAGTTTGCGATACAGGGTACGCTCGCTTATACCCAGAATGTGGGCGACCTTGGCACGCTTGCCATGATGTTCGGCGAGTAACTCGGAAATGTATTGCGATTCCAGGCCTTTGATTGACGGCTCCTCTCCATCATGATCGTGCAGGTGGTGAAGCGGCGTGGATAGCGTTTTTGCGGCCATGGGATCAATGTGAATTTCATCGGGGGTGATGATGCCGTTGGTGGACAGGGAGCAGGCAGTCTGCAGGATATTGCGTAGTTCCCGTACATTGCCGGGGTAGTCGTAACTCATCAGTAATTCGCCAGTATCGTCTGTCAGGTGATAGGCGGGTTCATTGTCTGAGCCCATCCTCTGTAGCAGTGCTGCAGCGAGGTCGGGGATATCGCTGCGTCGTTCGCGCAGGGAGGGAATGTTGCAGATTATGCCTGCGATACGATAATACAGGTCAGCCCGAAACCGGTTGCCGGCAACCAGTTGTCGGAGGTTTACGCTGGTTGCGCAAATAATGCGCGCATCAACGCTGAGCATTTCCCGTCCACCGACGCGTCGAAACTTGCCGGTTTCCATGGCATTTAATAAACGCCCCTGCAGAGCATAGGGTAGATCGGCTATTTCATTAAAAAACAGGGTGCCGCTGTCGGCCTGTTCAAAGAGGCCATAGCGCCGACCAATGCAGCCGGTAAAGGCGCCGCGTTCGTGACCAAACAGTTCGCTTTCAAATACCGACTCCGAAATGGCGCTGCAGTCGACCATTGTGAAACTGAAGCCATTACGCCGCGATCGACGGTGTATGTATTCGGCTGCCAGGTCTTTGCCTACGCCGCTTTCACCGTAGAGTAATACCGGGGCATCAGTTTCGGCTGCCCGGGTAAGGCTCTCTATGCAGGTCTGGAAGGCACTGGACCGGCCAATCATGCGTTGCTGATCGCAGTCCAGATCTTCAGTGTGTGCGAGCGGAAATACGGCCTCGCCCAGGAACATCTCGCCGTCCGGGCCATAAATTGGTGACCCCTTGATGCGGACGTGCTCTGGCTGAGCCTCGGTGTCGTAGTGAATGTGCAGTACCTGGTGTGGCTGCCGGGTTTCAAAAACCTGTTTGTGTGGACAGTCTTCCCCGTTCAGGTGGCAGGGAACGTCAGAGCGGTGGGATACCTGGTGGCATTTGTGCCCGATGATCTCTGTTTCCGTGAACCCGTAAGCCTGCCGATAGGCAGTATTGGCGGCAACGATATTGTAGTTTTCGTCAATTAGCACGAACGGGTTGTCTTGTGCATCGATCAGCGATTGCACGTCAACCGAGATCTTTTTGGGCATGCTACCTTTCTCCTGCTCAGCCCTTCTGCCACATTGGCAGGCTGCCTTGTCCTGATTGTAGACCAGGCAGCCGTTGGCTGCACAAAGATGCGCATAAGCAGTTGTTTAATATGTGGCTATTAACTGCCAGTTTGTCTGTTTTTGTTACCAGGCAGCTAGCTGCCGGAATGGTTGTTATGCAGCCGTTTGTTAAGGCCGTTGCGCAACAGCACTGAAAGATCCTCTACCGGGCTCATTTCGTCGAAGGCGGCGAGTATCAGCTGGTTGCGGTTACTGACATTGAATTTTTTAAACAGCTTCGCCAGATGCATTTTTACTCCCTGGTGGGAAAGGTGCACGTGCTCGGCGATTTGTTTGATAGCCAGGCCCTTGACTACTTCACAGAGAATTTCGGTCTCGCGCTTGGTGAGGTTTTCACACAGGTGTTCAATGCGGTCGTTGAACTGACTTTCCAGAACCTCGTCGAAGTTTTGCTGGCTGGCGACAAAGCGTTCCAGGATATGGCGCTCGATCCACCTGTTACCGTTTAATACGCTGTCGATTGCGCCCCTGAAGTGGTCGCCATCCATACGTTCGTTTATGTAACCGTGAGCACCCGCCCGTACCAGGCTGTAAAGATAGTCATCGCTCATATTCTTGCCGAATACGAGGATGCGAATGTTCGAAAAATGCTTGAGGACTTCGCTGAAAAAGCGTTCGAATGGTTGCGGTAAACTGTCGTTCTGAATAAGCAGGCAGTCGGGCTTGCTGGCAGTGAACTTCTGCATGCATTCTTCGTCGGGCTCGACGCAGGAGACGAGGTAATTTCCACCCTGGCTCTCGAGCATGCTTGCCAGCCCATCAAGAGAAAAATCCTGGTGACCGACTATAAATATTCTGGTGCTGTCTGCCGTGAATTCTGGACTTGCCGTCGCCACATCTTGTGGCGGACTGTGTGCATCATTCATAACACTGCTCAAAGTTGATGTAGCCATACGACAGGCTCCTCTAATAAGCTGTCTGCGATTTACGTCGGTACTCACGGGCAGTTGTCGATATCACGAAAGCTGCCTGCTGTCCTTTGCAGGGTGGCCCGGGTTCTACTCAAGTAGATGACCGGCACCCTCTGGATGTATACGTTCGTCTATATGTAACCTGGGCGCAAGGGTCTGGTGAATTAATCCGTTCCAAAGGCAGAATCGACTGCCGGCCATGATCCGGATCTCAATCGTTCCCGGTTACAGGTAAGTAATATTACTTACTCTAAACCGCTTATCAGCAAAAAAGGGGCCAATGGTCCAAATGTCTATGTATACAGTTGTTTAGGTGGCCAGACGGCTATTAGTTCCGTCTCAGCGGAGAATAAAGCGCAAAATGATAAGAAATTCGACAGATTTTCAGGGTTTTCAGGGTCAAATGCTTACCCGTTCGGTAGTGGGGTAGCGGCTAACTAAGGCTGGTTATGCCCGTTTATATCTTATCTATCTGTATGAAAAGGAATTTTATAATAAAGGCGAGATTTCAGAAGTGTCTGTTTTATTGACAGTCTGCAAGCCTGCGCTGACATTTTGTCATGCCAAGATGACGAAAGTTAACCGGGGAAACAGGGTGAGTAAGTCCTTTAGTGCCCCGGAGTAGTCTGGTTGCCACATTTTGCAACCAGCGTGCCAGCTTAAAGAACCCGCGCTGGCGGCTCAAGATCACGGCATGCCAAGTCGAAACATAGACTATGAAAAATGATAAACATTTAAGGGTTGTGCTGGCTGCGGCGTGTTGTGTGGTGCAACTGTTCAGCGTGGAGGCCTTCGGGCAGGTGCAAAAATTCCAGTCCAGTTGGGAGCAGTCGAGCTGGAAAATGGAGGCCGGACCACGCAGCTGTGCGCTTACACATGATATCCCGCGTTTTGGCCAGGTGAGATTCGAACAGCACTCTGGCAAGCGGCTGAATTTTTCACTGCATGTAAATCTGCCACCGGTCAGAGATCAGGACGCCAGGGTGTACGCTGAAGCACCACCATGGAAATTCCCCAGTGAATCTTACCCTCTGGGCGATTTTCGTCTGCAGCATGGCAAGACTCCGTTGCGTCTGCCCAGAGATCAGGCGCTGCGTATCTACTACGAGCTGGAACAGGGAATGCAGCCGGTGATCACGTTTTCTGATTGGGGCGACAGCCGGGACGAGGTTCAGGTGGCATTGATGCCGGTGCGCTTTCGTGAAGTGTTACCAGAATTTCTGGCTTGCACGGCGGGTCTGCTTTACCTCGATTTTGAACCAATTGCAGAACAAACAGTGTATTTCGTTACCAATAGTGATCGTTTGAGTCGTACAACCCGGCGCGCACTGGAAGATGTGGCGAGGAAGTACCGCAAGAAGGGTGATATCCGTATAGTGCTGGGTGGCCATGCCGACGAGCGCGGCGCCTCCGAGTACAACATGCGGCTGTCAAATCGTCGCGCGAAAATGGTGTCCAGGTACCTGCATTCCCGCGGTGTGCCGGAAACAGCTATCGAGCTGCGTTCATTTGGCGAAACCGAGCCGCAGAACCCCGAGAGCGGTCAAGACGCATGGGCACGTAATCGCCGCGTAACGATATGGCTGGCGGAGCGGGGCTGAAAAACCGGGCAGGCCGCGGTGCTGACTACGCGAATTGACGTCTCGGGGCTTTCCAGCCGGCCTACTTTGCGGGCTCTTCAGTTGCCGCAGGCGCTTCTTCTGTTGCAACGACCTTTATGCTTATGATCTCAATGGTTTCGAGTGGCACATCACTACGGAACGGACCGCGTGGCCCGGTGGGCGTGGCAGCAATCGCATCCATCACTTCCATGCCTTCGGTCACTTCACCGAACACGGTGTAACCCCAGCCACGGGTGCTGCGGTCCTTGTGGTTGAGAAAAGTGTTGTCGACAGTATTAATAAAAAACTGGTTGGTCGCTGAGTTTGGGTCATTAGTACGCGCCATTGCAACGGTGCCGCGCTTGTTTTTCAGGCCATTGTCAGCTTCATTTTTAATTGGCGGATATTTTGCCGGTTTTTTCTGCAGGTCTGGCGTGAAGCCACCACCCTGGTTCATGAACCCCTTGATTACGCGATGGAAAATTGTACCGTCGTAGGCGTTGTCGTTTACGTAGCGCAGGAAGTTCTCAACGGATACCGGAGCCTTGTCTGCATAAAGCTCAATAACGACTGCGCCCTTTGAGGTTTCCATGCTGACTTTTGGATTGTCGGCATGAACGGTCTGGAAAGTAATTGTCAGCAGCAGTGCTGCCATCGACGCGAATAAGTGCTTCATGAAGATTCCTTCTGTTTTTAATCTGTAGTTACCGGCGCAGATACTAGTCTTTTACCGGGCGTTTGGCGAGTTTGCGCTGCAGGGTGCGGCGGTGCATGCGCAGTTTTCGGGCAGCCGCTGAAATATTACCATCGCACTCGTTGAGCACTTTTTGCAGGTGTTCCCATTCCAGTCGCTTTACAGACAGGGGGGTGTCCGATACCGGGATGCTGGCGTCGCCTTCATCTTTGTGCAGTGCGGCAAGAATTTCATCCGCATTGGCAGGTTTGGTGAGGTAGTGCACAGCGCCCAGCTTGATGGCCTCGACCGCTGTGGCAACACTGGCATAACCGGTAAGCATGACAATGCGTGTGTTCTCATCGAGTTTATGCAGTGTATTGACCATGTTAAGACCGGATTCCTGCCCGATGCGCAGATCGATGACGGCATATTCCGGCTCCTGTTGTTGTGCGCTTGAAATACCGGTATCCGTGTCGTGTGCGACGACTACATCATAACCGCGGTCAGTGAATGCATCGGCAAGAACATCGCAGAAGATTTCGTCGTCATCGACAATAAGCAGGGAGGGACGCATGTCATGGGAATTGTTCATGTGCTGGTCTATCGTTTGGTTAGCGGGATGCGGATGCGGCTGCAGGTGCCGCCGCCTTCACGGTCGGCAAGGGTGATTTCGCCGTCAAGCCGCTGAATGGTGGCATGGGCAAGGAATAGCCCGAGGCCCATGCCGAACTCTTTCTGGCTGCTCCTGGGCTGGTACAGGCGGTTGTCAATCTGGTCTTGCAGTCCGGAACCGCGGTCAAGTATGTCGATGTGTACATCAGTTTCGTCCCAGCGGGCATTCATGATTAGCGGTTCCTGTGACGCGTCAGCGGCATTATTGAGCAAGTTAACAAGTGCCTGAATCAGTGTTTGGTCGTTAACGATGGCGGCCTGAGCATTCTCATTACTGAAGTTGCATTTTATATGCGCTTCACTACGTTGTTGTTGCCAGTACTCGATTAGATCCCGCAGGAAATATTCTATCGGTACGAGTCCGCCGCTTTCTGCGCGCGCCTCACCAGCCGATGCGGACAGTGTTGACAGGGCGGACTTGCAGCGACCGATCTGGCCGGTGAGTATGTTGAGTTTGCGGCGCATATTATCCGGGATATCTGCTCGCTCGAGCTCGCGGGCGACGACGGCTATGGTTGCGAGTGGAGTGCCGAGTTCATGTGCCGTGCCTGTAGCTAAAGTACCAAGGGCTACAAGTTTCTCGTCGCGCAGGGATTTCTCCCGTGCCAGTGCCAGTGCCCGGTCTCGTTCACGTAACGTGTTGGCCATGCCTGCGATAAACCAGGCGATCAGGACTGCGCTCATGACGAAACCGAACCACATACCGAGGACGTGCTGGCTGAAGCTGTCGTTCTGGTGCATATGTGCATGCTCGCCTAGCGGGATGTAAAAGCGCATCAGCAGGCTGTAGCACAGGGTTGAAAATGCAGCTATAACCCAGGTCGCCCGGGCGGAGAGCACGGTTGCGGCAATGATGAGGGGAATAAGAAACAGCCAGGCAAAGGGATTGGTGGCGCCACCGGAGCAGTAAAGCAAGCCGGCGATCGCGGCAACATCTGTGCATAGTTGATAGAAAAATGCCTGGTCCGTAACGAGTGTCCTGCTACGCACCTGCAGCAAGGTCCACAGGTTAATTGCTGACAGCAGCCCGATAATACCGAGCATGGCAGTAAGGGGCAGGCTGACATCCGTCAAATAGTGAATGCCAAGAATGGCAAGCAGTTCGCCGCCAATCATCAGGCTGCGCAGGGTGAACAGTCGCTTCAAATTGCGCGTGCTGCTGAGTTCTATGGGTGTTGGTTGGGGCACGATACTTATTGTAGCTACGCAGTGCTTCCTCGTTGTTGCGACAAATTGTCGCTTCACACTGTGCCACACTTTATCAAGTCGTAGAAGGTGGCGATCTGGTTTGGGAAAATCCGGATGTGCTGCAGACAGGTGTTGACGGGATGATTGCGGCAGGTTTACAGCCCGCGTGCAATCAGGTTTTGCGCCGCGCCATTCTTCAGTTGCCGGGTTTCCGTTTTTATTTCATTTCTTTGCGGTATTTGCTTAAGCTGCACAGAGTTGCCGTGTGAGTCAGCCGATGCCTGTCCAGAAACATTCTGCCCGCGAAAGTCTTGACGTATTGTTCGACGACTGGTTTCCGCAGGATGATATTGCTCTCGAACAACTGCGGCGCCAGCTTCAGCTTGTGGAGCTGCCCGCAGGTTACGAAGTCTTCCGGCGTGGTGACGCCTGTCGTAACTACCTTGTCGTTATTGACGGCAGCGTTCGGGTACAGGCCCTGTCGCCGGGTGGTCGCGAAGTTACACTGTATCGCGTAGCTGGCGGCCAGTCCTGTGTGATAACGACATCCTGCCTGATTAGCCAGGAAGTTTACCCCGCTGAAGGTATCACTGAACTGGAAACGACGGCACTGGTTTTGCCGCAGGGTGCGTTTAATGAAATGCTGGGGAAGTCCGAGGCCTTCCGCCGTTTCGTTTTCGCCAGTCAGGGGCAGCGCCTCAGTGACCTGATTCACCGAATTGAGGATGTTGCCTTCGGGCGGGTTGATGCGCGGCTGGCGCGGTTGCTACTTGACCAGGGAAAACAGAGTGCAGGCAGAGTCTCCGCTACCCATCAGAAGCTGGCGAGTGAACTGGGTACGGCGCGAGAAGTGGTGAGTCGGCAGCTCAAGGTGTTTGAGCGCCGGGGCTGGATCAGGGTGGGGCGCGGCCGCGTTGAGGTGCTGGATGCCGAATCACTGGCCAGCGTCTGGAAAGCGGCAGATTAGCGATGTTGTGTGACTAAATCACTGCAGTGCTTCCTGCGTGACGATAAATTCACCTGTGGTTGTTCATTTATGCAATGAGGTGAAAGATGACTAATGTTGGCGGTACAGGCAGAACTGCGAGGATCCTGGCAGGCGCACTCCTGTTGGTGCTGACTTTTGTGGGCCCTCTGGCCCAGACGCTGTCTCCCTGGGGGCTGCTGGGATTTGTTCCACTGCTGACGGGGTTAATTGGCTGGTGTACGGCGTACAGGGTTTTCGGGCTAAAAACCTGCTCAGACTGTTCTTGACCGGCTTCCCCCGGCGAGTGAGGTAGCCGGGCTCATTTGCCGGCGCCGGTCCGTAAATCAGTATTGGTGTGGCCATGCGGTATCGCTACAATAGCTCACTGTAGACTACTCAATATTGAATGACCGGATATCTATTATGAGCAAAAAACTCAACCGCTTTAGCGCCCGAATCACAGAACCTCGATCCCAGGGAGCCTCGCAGGCCATGCTTTACGGCACCGGCCTCACCAATGAGGACATGGCCAAGGCCGAAGTGGGTATCTCCAGCGTCTGGTGGGAAGGCAATACCTGCAATATGCACCTCAATGACCTGGCTGCCCTGGTCAAAAAAGGCGTGGTAGAAGCAGGGTTGGTTGGCATGCGTTTCAATACCATTGGTGTCAGCGACGGGATGTCCATGGGCACCGATGGTATGAGCTATTCGCTGCAGTCGCGAGACATCATCGCAGACTCTATCGAAACAGTGATGAGTGCACAGTGGTACGATGCCAATATTTCAATTCCTGGTTGTGACAAGAATATGCCTGGCGTGCTGATTGCGATGGGACGTGTCAACCGCCCTGCGTTGATGGTCTACGGCGGCACTATCAAGCCCGGTCACTGGAAAGGAGCAACTCTGGATATTGTGTCAGCGTTCCAGAGCTATGGTGAATATATTGCCGGTAAAATTGATGATAGTGAGCGTGAGCAGATCGTTGCCAACTCCTGCCCGGGTGCGGGTGCCTGTGGAGGGATGTATACCGCCAACACCATGGCTTCGGCGATTGAGGCGATGGGAATGAGTCTGCCCTACAGTTCTTCTGTGCCTGCGGTTGATCCCGGCAAGCTGGATGAATGCAAACGCGCCGGTAGCGCTATTCGCTACCTGTTGGAAAATGATATTAAACCGCGCGATATTATGACCCGCGAGGCATTTGAGAATGCGATGGTGATGGTTATGGCCACTGGTGGTTCGACCAATGCCGTGTTGCATTTGATCGCTATGGCACGTGCGGTAGATGTGCCAATGGATATTGGGGATTTTCAAAAAACCAGTGACCGCGTGCCGTTCCTGGCAGACCTTAAACCTTCCGGTAAATACGTGATGGAAGACCTGCACAATGTGGGTGGTACGCCGGCGGTGATGAAGTATCTGCTGGAGCAGGGCCTGATTAACGGCGAGTGCATGACGGTGACCGGCAAGACCATTGCAGAGAACCTGGCGGAACTTCCCGGCTTAACAGCCGGGCAGGAAGTTTTCATGCCGATGGACAAGCCGATCAAGAAGACTGCGCATATCCAGATTCTCAGGGGTAACCTGGCGCCCGGCGGTTCGGTGGCAAAAATTACCGGTAAGGAAGGCCTGAAATTTTCCGGTCCCGCGCGGGTCTTTGACCGGGAAGAAGCGATGCTCGAGGGGCTTGAGAAAGGTGAAATTCAGAAGGGTGATGTTGTCGTAATTCGCTACGAAGGTCCCAAGGGTGGGCCGGGTATGCCTGAAATGTTAACCCCGACTTCGGCGATCATGGGCGCCGGTCTTGGCAAGGATGTGGCGCTGATCACCGATGGCCGATTCTCCGGTGGCTCGCACGGCTTCATCATCGGGCACGTGGTGCCGGAGGCCCAGGAGGGTGGTCCTATCGGACTCATCCGCGATGGAGACGTGATTACCATCGATGCCGGTAAGCAACAGCTCGATGTTGATATCAGTGATGCCGAGATGGAGAAGCGTCGAAGCGGGTGGGTTATGCCGCCCTACATTGCCAGGCGCGGTACGTTGTACAAGTACATCAAGAACGTCAAGGACGCCTCGCTGGGTTGTGTGACGGATGAATAGGCGCTAGCGCTGGCAAGCAAGGTGTTGCGGACAATTGATCAGGTGATCATTGACCATGCCAGTGGCTTGCATATATGCGTAGCAGATAGTGCTGCCGATGAACTTGAAGCCACGCTGCTTCAGCGCCTTGCTCATGGCGTCCGATTCTCTCGTCGTCACTGGCACCTGTTTCATTGAGCGCCAGTGATTAATGCGTGGCTGTCCATCCATGAACTGCCAGATGAAATCGCTGAAACTCCCCTGGCTATCCAGAATCTGCAGGTAGGCCTGTGCATTGCTGGTGGCAGCATTGATTTTTAGCTTGTTGCGCACAATGCCGGGATTGCCCAGTAGCGCTGCGATTTTCTTGCTGGAGTAGCGGGCTATCCTGGTCGCGTCGAAGTTGTCGAAAGCCTGTCGGTAGTTTTCGCGTTTGCGCAGTATGGTTATCCAGCTAAGGCCTGCCTGTGCGCCTTCCAGAATGAGCATCTCAAACAGGTGTTCATCCGAGTGGCTGGGGACCCCCCATTCACTATCATGGTAGGCCAGATAGAGCGGATCATCGCCCGCCCAGGGGCAGCGTGCCTGCTTCAGAGCGTGTCCCAGCTGGATTTTTTACGCCAGCGTATGCGTGGAATGATCAGGCCGATAATCATGCCGAGGATGATGACGCCTGCTCCAACCATGAACCAGTCACGCGCAGTTCTGTCTTTCAATCCCTCATTCTCCTGCTTAAGGGTTTGTGCCTGGCGTTCGTAAGCAACGATCTTGCTTTTCAGGTCCTTGTTTTCGGCATCGATTGCCAGTGCGCTTGAAGCTGTGCGGCGGATGGCTTCCAGTTCCTGGCTCAGTTTGCGGTTTTCTTTGCTCAGTGCGCCACGTTCCTGGTCGATGCTGCCTTTCGCATTTTTCAGTTCGCCGACCGAACCGCTCAGTTTGCGGTTTTCGAGTTCCAGGCGCGCCAGTTCTTTCTCAGCCTCGGCAAGCCGGTCACGAGCTGCTTTACCTTTCATTAAATAGCGGTTCAGCACCCAGCCTTCCACGCCGCCTGCTGAACGCACACGGCTGTAACCGTTCTGCTGATCGACTTCCAGCACTTCAAGCGCAGTACCGCTGGGCAACATGCGCAGAATCTTGAACTGCGTACCCTTGCCGGTACGCATCTGTATTTCCAGGCGGTCACTAACATAACGGGTTTCCGCCTGGGCCAGGCCAGAGATAGCGGCAACGAGTACGAGAAAAAGGCTGGTGGCTTTCACTTAGGCTCCCCTGGATACCTGCGTTTGACGAATGTTGGAAATCGGCATTGTAACGGAATCGGCGTTGACTCCATAATAATCCTGTTATTCCTATAAAGGGAGGCAGTATGCGTCTGTCTGTTGATGGAGACTGGGTAGAAGGAGCGCGCCGGCTGCTGTCGCCGAATTGCGACTCTCGTCCGGACGATTGTGTCATTTCCCTGATAGTGGTCCATAGTATCAGCCTGCCGCCTGGTGAGTACGGAGGGCACTGGATTGATGATCTTTTCACCAACCGGCTGGACGCCCGGGCACATCCCTATTTCGCCAGCATTGCAGATCTGGAAGTCTCCAGCCACGTGTTGATTCGGCGCGACGGTGAGATGGTGCAGTATGTGCCGTTTACGCAGCGGGCCTGGCACGCAGGCCAGTCGAATTTTCAAGGCCGGGAGGCCTGTAATGATTATGCGGTTGGCATTGAGCTTGAAGGCCAGGATGACCAGTCCTACGAGGCGGTACAGTATCAGCGGCTTGCTGAACTGGTTACTGTCCTGCGCGAGCAATTCCCGGCTATTGGCGCTGAAGCGGTTGTCGGTCATTGCGATATCGCGCCTGGCAGGAAATCTGATCCGGGCCTGGCGTTCGACTGGGAGCGTCTAAAATCCCTGCTGGCTTGACAGCTTGCCGGAGCAGGCGTTAGCGTGCCTGTAAGTTCCCGGCCAGATCAATAACAATGACCCTGATTTCCGCACTGCTTGGTATCGCTGCCGATCGTCTGTTGACGCATCTGCATGAATACCGTCACTACGATCATTTCCTTAAATATATCGCCTGGATGCGAGAACGTATCAGTGGCCCGGCCTGGGAAAATATCGGCGGTCTGCTGCTTGTCGTGTTTCCGCTGTGGCTCACTGTCGGCCTGTTGCAAATCTGGATCAGCGACTGGTTGTTTGGCCTCGTTGGCTTACTGTTCTATATCGCTGTGTTTGTGTATTGCATGGGGCCACGGGATCTGGCCGTTGATGTCGATACTTATTGCGAAGTTTGCAATACCAGTGACGATGAGTTGCGCCAGCGTGCCGCAGGACGTTTGCTAAGAGGCGAAGCGCCGCCAGACGATGAAACAGAATGCACCCACCGGGTGACACGAGCCGTACTGCTGGAAGCGAATGATCGTCTGTTCGCAGTGTTGTTCTGGTTTGTGTTGCTTGGGCCGGTCGGAGCCGTCATGTATCGCAGTGCCGCTGTCCTTTACTACCAGTATCGCGAACAGGGTGGATTCACTGACAGCATTGCCTGGTTGTACGCGGTGATGCTCTGGTTACCAACCCGGCTGGTCGCGTTGGGCTATGCGCTTACCGGGCACTTCGATTCGGCTTTGGCTGCCTGGAGGCGGGCGCACCAGAACCACCCTGAAGGTGTTGCCGGTTCCGAGCAGGTATTAACGGAAACGGGAGAGGGTGCGCTGGGATTGGCTGACGATGACTATGTCGGTGACAGGGTTTCACCGGTGCGTAGTGCAATGCGACTGGTCTGGCGTGCGTTAACTGTCTGGCTGATAGCATTGTCCTTACTGGTGTTGGCCGGCTGGCTTGGCTGACAAGTCCCCGTTTCGCCTGGGTGTTGATCTGGGCGGTACCAAAATTGAGATCATTGCGCTGGATCAATCTGGCGAAGTCCGTTTGCGTCACCGTGTCGATACGCCAAAGGGTGAATATACGGCCACTCTTGAGGTAATTGCCGGGCTTGTCACAGGTGCCGAGCAAAGGCTGGGGTGTAATGCCAGCCTGGGTATTTGTACTCCCGGCGCGGTGTCTCCCGCGACTGGCTTGTTGAAAAATTCTAATTCGGTGTGTTTGAACGGTAAGCCTTTGCTGCAGGATCTGCAGCAAAGACTGCAGCGTGATGTACGCATTGCCAACGACGCTGATTGCTTTGCCCTGTCGGAAGCGACGGATGGCTGTGCAGCCGGTGCAGCCAGTGTGTTCGGTGTAATCGTCGGCACGGGCACTGGCGGGGGACTGGTGATAAATGGAAAACTGCTGGCGGGGCCGAATGCTATTGCCGGGGAATGGGGGCATAACCCCTTGCCGTGGGCGAAAGATTCAGAGCTGCCAGGGCCTGACTGTTATTGCGGTAATAGCGGCTGTATCGAGACCTGGCTATCGGGGCCGGGAATGGAGCGTGACTATCAGCAGGCGGCTGGCAGGTCGTTGTCGAGTGCCATTATTGCCGAGCAGGATAAGCAGGGAGATGCCGCGGCGTCTGCTTGCCTGGATCGTTATATTGGCAGGATGGCGCGGGCACTTGCGAGCATCATCAATGTTGTCGACCCGGAAGTTATTGTACTGGGAGGTGGTGTCAGCAATATCGATCGCCTTTATCTGGATGTGCCGAACCAATGGGGTCGGTATGTGTTCTCCGATCGCGTCGATACGCGCCTGGTAAAACCGTTATTCGGTGATTCGAGTGGCGTGCGTGGTGCTGCCTGGCTGTGGTGACCGACGCGGAATTTAGGCAAGGCTTTCTAATGATGCCAGTACCGGTAAAGTTAACTGGTACTGGCTGGCGAGTTGTAGCGCACGTTGTAAGCGTGCCGGTGCGCTGCGTCCCATGCACTTGTGATCAGGGTCACCCTCGAACGCTTCTATCATGCCGGCAATCAGGCGGTCTGACTCCAGAGTCCCGCCTGTCAGTTTCTCCTGTATCTGGATGACTTCTGTAGCCACATCATTTGCCAGCTCACGGTGCTGTGACCAGAGCTCGCTCACTGTTCCTCCCGTTTTCAGCCCGGCGATATTAGTTGTAAGGATATAGACATTCTTACGTACCAGTTCAAACAACAGTTCTGATTCGTCGCCCAGTACACGAACCGGAATATCAATATTACCCAATGCGGTTTTCAGCAGGTCTGCATGGGGGCCGTAGGCCGGTGAAGGAATAAGTACCTTGGCATCCTGCCCCTTTTTCTTTTCAAACCAGACCGAAATTATGGTGGGATCAGTATAGCTGTACTGTTGCCAGTCGCCAGGAAGTAGTTCGTTTTGTAGCAGGACCAGTTTGTCACGCCACGCTGACGGGAGTGTATCAAGGCTGTTGTGAAGATCTTTCTCAGCGACTGCAAGGAGAACAAGTTCCGGGTCTGTTAATTCAGCAGACACTTCTTCCAGGGACATCTTGCGGGTGACCGGAAATACCGGGTAACCGCTGCGTAGAAAGCCGCGGGCGAATACGCCGCCCATTTCTCCAATGCCAATAATGACGATAGGTTTTTTCACGCTGCTTGCCCTGCTGAAGAAGAGAGGCGCGATTATACCGATGATCGACAGCGCTGGCAGGTTTCAGCTGTCGAGCAGTTGGTAACGCACGGGTATCATTAAATTCAGTGGCTGTCCGTGCAACAGGTCTTCGGCTTCTGGCAAGTGCCTGATTGCTTTGGCGGCTTTGAGCGCGGAACGGTCCAGTACCCCATACCCTGATGTTGTGGCGATATGCCAGTTACTCAGGCTGCCATTGTTATCAACCTGCAGTGACAGGGTTACCTGGCCCTGCCAACCACGCCTGCGTGCCAGCCAGGGATATTCGAAGTTACTGGCCAGTCGATTTTGCAATGCCGCACTGATGGTTTTGTTGACGTTCAGCGTGCTGCTCGTGTGAGTATTTGCAGCCGCAAGGTGTCGCGTTGTGATGGCTATGTTACTGATAGTCTCAGCGGCTTTTGCTGCCGCCTTGCCAATGCCAGATGTTTTAACCGGCTGGTACGGATTCAGAGTGTTGGCCTTGTTGATGGATAACGGTTTTCCCCGGGCTGGCTTGTCATGATTATCAGGTAGTGCCTTTGGCGTAATTTCCAGTGCGGCGAATTCCTGCTGCTGTTCAGGCTGTGGGGAAGGTTTTACTACCGTGACACTTAAAGCCTGGGCCTTGCCGCCAATAGCCAGCGCCAGCGGCTCCTGCTCACTGTTCCGGTACAGGAGCCCGGCGTGAACTGCCAGTGAAACAGCTAGAAAAACGGTCAGTTGGAGATTCATTAGTGTGGTGTTGCCGGATGGTTAGCTGGGCCGGACTGTACAAATTAACGTGGTGTGTGTCAATTTGCATTATTCGTAACATTTTGAATTATATATTTATAATAATTTAGCTCTAAATGCGCTTGTAAAAGTCATACGTATGTCTAAATTTCCAGCACCGGTTGTGCAAGGCTTGAGTGGGGTTATGGCTACTATATGGTTAGCAGCGGTCAACAGGTGCGCGAACGCATTGTCGGTGCGGCAAACAGGCTGTTTTATGAACGCGGTTTTAATCGGACCGCTTTCAGCGATATAGCTGATGCTGCAGATATTCCGCGCGGGAATTTTTATTACTGATTTAAATCGAAAGATGAGATTCCCGGTGCTGTTATTGATGCCAGGCTGGATGATATTTCCAGTATGCTTAACACCTGGAGCGAGATTATTGATAGCCCGAGGGATCGCCTGAAACGCTACCTGAGGATTGCTGTCAACGAGGCGCCACAGGTTGTGCTTCATGGCTGTCCGATGGGGTCATTGAACCAGGAATTAATCAAGGATCAGGGTGTATTGCGGTAGCAGGCCAGGAAAATGTTTGACCTGTTCGGTGGCTGGCTTGAAGAGCAGTTTAGTGCGCTCGGAAAGAGTGGGGATGTCGCATCCGAACTGGCAAGGCATCTGCAAGGCAGGATGCAGGCGATTACGCTGTTGGGTGCGGCCTGCAGCGATACAGAATTTATAACACGAGAAGTTCGACAGCTGACAGATTGGCTTGAAGAACTATAGGGTAGAGTCGCTATGACTGATACAGAAACTGATTTTCGTAATGCTTTCAAGGGGAGTTTCAGCGGCATTCTGCGCTGGGAGCAGCTAGACAAGTTCTGGCAACGTTTGCGTGAGGATGCGGCGGGAGACTGGTATTTGTACGCTGTTGGCGAGGCGCCGCCAACGGTTACAGTGAGTGGCGACGAAGTACTGCGTTTTATCGAAGAAGTTGACGTGCTGCTGCGCAGGGAGCACGGTGAAGACTACTGTGGTGTCGTCTACGTTGACGATACCGAGTCGCCTAGTTTCGTGAAAATTTTTGATCCCAATAACCTGGGCGTTTCATGCGGCTATAGCGATAATCCACCATTACCTGGCTGGATTCTTTCCAAGCTGCAGCCAGCCGATCTGCAAGTGCAGACGCCGCTGCCGGGGAACCGGCGTCGTTGGTGGCAGCGACTGTTTGCCAGTTGATCTTGTTAGTCATGCAATTGTCCTCATTAGAAAAAGCTCCCAGATAATCAGCAATCCATACACACCCGCAAGCACCTCGAGCATGCGTTTGCCACTCGTTACTCGCAGAATACGAAAGTGCGAGTGCATCAGCAAAAACAGTACGCCGGCCGCGGTTATGGCTACTTTTGTGATCACGAAGGGATGTGTGCCGAGCTCCAGCAGAGCCGCCATCAAGTGGTTGGCTTCGTAGGCGCCTTTGCTTAACAGTGACAGCGTGAACAGGGCGTCCAGGCAGCTCAGGAGCAGTACTAACAATCCGGTCATAACCAGTTTTGGCTCGTAGCGGTCCAGATAATAGCTGTGGTCGCTGCGACGCACCTGATGGCGGCGTCCACGACCCCGCATGCCGCAATAGGTCAGCGTTCGCAAGCTGTGGCGGCGACGGTCTTCATCCTGGCGGCGTTCTGCGGGGCGGGTGGCCCCGCTAATGACTTGTTCCTGTGCAGACATAATTAATCCAGTTGTATGAATTGCATGATACTCAGCAAATCGCGTGCCGTTGTGCAATTTGTTCGCTGAGTCAATGGCTTGGCGTGGCTGTGGTTGTTGAGACGAATAAAATCGTAAAATAACTCGACAGCTGTAATGACTTCCTGATCGGGGGGAGAAAAAAATAGATATAACAACTATATGTATAATAGTTTCGTCGACTCCGCGTGGGTAAGTGCTTGATTAAGTGCCCCGGCAACGGTGTCGAAAATAGTTACATATTTACCGTGGTAGCCATGCGCGTCCGGCCGCTGTCTGGAACTCTTCCAGTGGGTGGCCATACAGCATTTCCAGCTGTTGGCTGGTGAGTACTTCGTCAATCGGGCCGTGGGCAACCTGGCCTTCTCCCAGCAGCAGCAGGGCATGGTCTGCGACACGCGCAGCAAGGTTGATGTCGTGCAGGCTCATGAGCACTGACTGTTGCGCCTGTTTGCAATTGGCGACCAGCTCATCCAGCAAAGACAGGCGATGATGCAAGTCAAGATGATTGCTGGGTTCATCCAGTAGTAACAGTCTGGTCTGCTGGGTTAGCAGGGTAGCAATAGCAACGCGCTGGCGTTCTCCTCCCGAGAGTGTCTGGATATTACGAGTCTGGAGGTCTGTGAGTCCCAGCTGTTTGATTGCCGCGAGGGCAACAGTCTGGTCGCTTGCGCTTTCCCATTGCCAGGCGTGCAGGTGAGGGTGGCGGCCCTGCATGACATGTTCGAGTACTGTGGCGGGAAAGCTGTCGGTCTGCATCTGGAACAGGATACCCAGCTGCCGGGCTACCTGGCGGCGACCCAGGCTGGATAGTGTCTCACCATTTAAAAAGATCTGCCCCTGCCGGGCAGGCCGGAGTCCGGCGAGCGTATGTAACAGGGTTGTCTTGCCGCTGCCGTTTCGACCAAGTATGCACCAGCACTGACCAGCTGCAATGCGCAGGTTGAGATCGCGGGTAATCTGCGTTCCGCCGATTTCAATATCAAGATTGCGGCATTCCAGCAGCGCAGCGGATGGCTTACTCATTGTTCAGTTGGCGGCTGCGAAACAGCAGAAGCAGAAACAGGGGGACGCCCAGCAAGGCAGTGAGTACGCCAACGGGTAATTGACGCGGTTCGATAATCAGGCGTGATATAGCATCGGCGAGCAGCAGTAATGTTCCTCCCAGCAAAGCCACGCCCGGTATCAGCAGGCGATGGTCACGTGCGCCAAGCAGGCGCAGCATGTGAGGTGCGATCAGGCCGACGAAGCCAATGTTTCCGGCCTGCGTGACAGCGCTTGCAGTTGCCAGCGACGCCAGCACGTAAATGGTGGTTCTCAATCGGCCAACGGTTACGCCCAGTGAGGCGGCCGGCAATTCTCCGCGGGCCAGCAGGTTGAGGGACGGAGAGATGGCCAGTGCTACGGGTAACAGGAATAACAGTACCAGGCTGCCGACCAATGGAGTGTGCGAGAAACCAAGGTCCCCCATCAGCCAGAACAGCATGCCGTGCAGCTGGGTGCCAGGACTGATGGCCAGCAGCAGGCTGATTACAGCACCCCAGCCGGCTGCCAGTACCACTCCCGTTAACAACAGTCGCGTCGAATCCCAGTTGCCGCGGCCGTGGGCCAGGGTGAATACCAGCAAGGTGGACAGCAGTGCGCCGGCAAATGCACTGCCGCTGAGTATCATGCCGCTGGCACCGGCAGTGATAGCCAGCAGGGCGGCGACCGAAGCTCCTCCGGATACACCCAGAATATAGGGGTCAGCGAGCGGGTTGCGCAGCAGCACCTGCATCAGGGCTCCAGCGATACCGAGTAGCGCGCCGGTAATAAATGCGGTGCTCATTCTGGGTATGCGCAGCTCCAGAAGTATCTGGTGGTCGAGGCTATCCACTTGTTGAAGCGCTTCCAGTACGGCAATGTGGGCTGAGCCTGTGTTCAGGTTTAACCAGGCGCTGGCCAGACTGGCCGCAACAAGCGCTAGCAGCAAGGGTAAAGGGCGGAGTTGGGGCACCGGTCGATTACCGCAGGCTAATGACCGGCCAGCCGTTGGCCTGGGCGTGAGTTTTCAGTTTGTCGTCAGGGTCTACTGCAACCGGATGGTCGACGGCCTCAAGCAGTGGCAGGTCATTATGTGAGTCGCTGTAAAACCAGCTGCCATCCAACCGTTGGTCGTGTGCCTTCATCCAGGCGTGCAGGCGCTCTACTTTGCCGGACTGAAAACAGGGGGTGCCGTTCACGTTGCCCGTGTACTGACCATCGATGGTTTCCGGTTCGGTCGCCAGCAAGTGAGTGATGCCATATCGTTTTGCAATCGGCGCGGTGATAAAGCTGTTGGTGGCGGTAATAATCAGTAACTCGTCACCGGCCTGGCGATGCTTGTCCAGCAGTTGGTGCGCCCTGGGCAGAAGAATGGGATCGATTTTTTCCTGCAGGTAGGTGTCTCTCCATGCTTCCAGTTTTGCGCTGGTATGATTTTTTAGCGGCGCAAGCTGAAAACGCAAAAATTCATAAATATCCAGGGAACCGTCGAGATATTGGTCATAAAAGCGTCGATTTTCGGACTCATAGTATTCTCCATCGACAATGCCGTGCTCAACCAGGAAGCAGCCCCAAAGATAATCGCTGTCACCGTCCAGTAGCGTGTTATCAAGATCGAAAAGCGCTAACGCCATGATTTTCCAGTGCTATTAAATTGTCGCGAAAAGCGGCGGAAAGCCAGCTTAGTGATCTTGCCAAAAAACGCAAATCAGTGTTTGCTGATTTGCGCCTGTCAGGTGCCTGTGTACAATGGATTCATTACCAAACGAACAGGCAGTTGGGCTTGCAAGTGATTGATTCAGATGGCTATAGACCGAATGTCGGTATCATTTTGACTAACCCTCGTGGGCAGCTCCTGTGGGCGCGCCGTATTCGTCAGGACGCCTGGCAGTTTCCCCAGGGTGGGATCAGGGCGAAGGAAACTCCCGAACAAGCCATGTATCGTGAGCTTGAGGAAGAAATTGGCCTGGAGTCCGGTCATGTGGAAATGCTTGGCTCTACGCGTGGCTGGTTGCGCTACCGTCTGCCAGAGCGTTTTATTCGCCGTCATCAACGGCCCGTCTGTGTTGGCCAGAAGCAAGTCTGGTTCATGCTCAGACTGGTGGGTGAAGAGCGCTTCGTACGACTTGATCTGAGTGACAAGCCCGAGTTTGATAACTGGCGCTGGGTAGACTACTGGCAACCGCTTCGCGAAGTTGTTGCCTTCAAACGTACAGTATATAAAAAAGCACTCAATGAGCTGGCCCCGCTACTGGTTTCCATGGGTGAGTCAACAAGTTCACCGGCACGCTGAATATAGTCCGGGGCCTAGCGTACCTCGTCACCCCAACCAAACGGACCTGAGACTTGCTTGATACCCTGCGCAGAATCATCCAGGAAGTGAATCGTGCGCCCGACTTATCCAGGGCGCTTGAGATTATCGTGTCGCGCGTCAAGCAGGCTATGGTCGTCGATGTGTGCTCGGTATACCTGAGTGATTATGAAAGCGAACAGCATGTGCTGATGGCAACAGATGGCTACGATCCAAAGGCTATCGGTCAGGTGCGATTGCGATTTGGCGAGGGGCTGGTCGGAGAGGTGGCGCGCCGCGAGGAGCCGATCAACCTTGAGGATGCGGCTGAACATCCGAGTTACCGCTTCACTACCGGTATTGGTGAAGATATTTTTCATGGTTTTCTTGGTGTGCCGATTGTCCAGCACCGTATGGTGCTTGGCGTACTGGTGGTTCGGCACCGCGACAAACGGCGATTTGCCGAACAGGAGGATACGTTCCTGTTTACTCTGGCGGCGCAACTGGCGGGCGCAATCAGTCATGCCAGTGCCAGTGGTGATGTGGAGCGTCTGCTACGTGAGCCGGATGAGACGCGCTATGCACTGAAGGGTGTTTCAGGGACGCCGGGTGCCGCCGTCGGACAGGCCCGTGTTGTTTATGCGGCGGCTGACCTGGAGGCAGTTCCCGACCGGCTGGCCGAGGATGTTAATTCCGAGGTTGATCAGTTTCATGCAGCAGTCGACGCTGTCGAGCGGGACATGCGCATGATGTCGGCACGCATGGTCGATTCCCTTCCTGTAGAAGATATCGCGCTTTTCGATGCATTAATCCTGATCTTGCGCAGTGAAAACCTGGTCGATGGCACCGTCGACAGAATCCGCGAGGGTAATTGGGCACCGGGCGCATTACGCAGCACGATTGCTGAGCACGTTAATGCTTTTGAGGACATGGAAGATCCCTACTTGCGCGAGCGCGCCAGTGATGTGCGTGATCTCGGGCGTCGAATTCTGGAGCGGCTGCAGACTATTCATCCCACACCCCGGGTATTCGAGGATGGCACCATACTGGTAGGTGACGAGGTGACTGCCAGCCAGCTGGCTGAAGTGCCCGCTCATCAGCTTGTAGGTGTGGTGTCGGCACGCGGGTCAAGTGCATCGCATGTGGCCATTCTGGCGCGTGCGCTGGGTATTCCTGCTGTAATGGGCGTCGATGATCTGCCGGTCAGTCGACTGGAAGGCCAGCCGCTGGTTGTGGACGGCTACCAGTCTCGGGTATTTGTGCGGCCGTCCGCGGCCATTCGGCAGGAGTTTGAGCGCCTGCAGAAGGAAGAGGCAGAGCTTTCCAGGGAGTTGCAGGACCTTATTGAGCTGCCCTCCGAAACTCCCGACGGTGTTTCGGTACCGCTGTACGCGAACACCGGTTTGCTAACCGATATTACGCCATCTCTTCGATGTGGCGCTGAAGGCGTCGGGCTCTATCGAACCGAGATACCGTTTATGATCCGAGATCGTTTTCCGGGAGAAGAGGAGCAACGGCGGACTTACCGGCAAGTGCTTGAGGCGTTTGCGCCAGCACCGGTGACTGTGCGGACACTGGATATTGGTGGTGATAAATCGTTGCCGTATTTTCCCGTGGTCGAAGAGAACCCTTTCCTTGGCTGGCGAGGTATACGGATATCGCTGGATCATCCGGAAATCTTTCTCACCCAGGTGCGAGCCATATTGCGTGCCAATGCCGATCTCAATAATTTGCAACTGCTGCTGCCCATGATCAGCGACGTTAAAGAAGTTGATGGTGCTTTGGGGCTGATACGGCGAGCCTACGAAGAGTTGCGTGAAGAAGGCGAGCATCTGGCCTACCCGAAAATCGGTGTCATGATCGAAGTGCCATCCGCGGTGTATCAAGTGTCTGCAATGGCAAAACGTGTCGACTTTTTCTCCATCGGCTCGAATGATCTCACGCAGTATTTGCTTGCGGTTGACCGGAATAATGCTCGTGTGGCCACCTTGTACGACGCGCTTCATCCTGCCGTATTGCGTGCCATCCGGCAGGTTGCTGATGAGGCTGACCAGGCCGGACGGCCGGTGAGTGTGTGTGGCGAAATGGCGGGTGATCCCGCAGCTGCGCTTTTGCTGCTCGGCATGGGGATCAAGTCACTTAGTATGAGTGCGGCCAGTCTGTTGCGGGTTAAGTGGGCGATACGCAGTTTTACTACCGAAGCCATGAGGGAATTACTGGAAGAGGTCTGGGAGCTGGAAGATGCCGGTGCGGTTCGGGCCTTGATGAACCGCAGTTTGGAAAACGCGGGTCTGGGTGGTCTGGTCCGGGCTGGCCGGTGATACTATTGACAATGATAGTAATTCTCATTAACATTATGCCTCACAGTTCCAGGAGGCCTTATGTACGTTTGTATTTGTCGACAAGTGACCTGCGGTCAAATCCGTGCTGCAGCCAGCGAAGGGGTGGATAACGTGCGTGCTCTCAAAGAGCAGCTGGGTGTTGCCAGTCAGTGTGGCAAGTGCGCCGGGTGTGCGCGTGGAGTGCTGGAAGAAATCCATGGCTGCAAAGCATCCAGGGGCAACGCCCAGTTATCCTGAAATTAATCTCAATGGTTCGAACTGCCACAGTGCAGGTAATGCACGGTTTTTATCATTGCTATCCAACAGTCGCTGTTCCCGGCGATAAAACCGATTTATCAAAACATCACTGAAACAGGTGTTTTCCTTGCCGGCCTGGGCCTTTGAAGGAGCGTTTAACTGCGCTATATTTGCCCGCCACCTGACGGAGTTGGGTTCGTTTGCTTCTGAGACCGGAGGATGAGTGTATGAAAGGTGACAAAAAAGTTATCCAGTATCTGAATAAAGCCTTAAGAAATGAGCTGACGGCAATCAACCAGTACTTCCTTCACGCGCGTATGTATGAAGACTGGGGTTTGACGAAACTCAACGAGAAGGAATATCACGAGTCCATTGATGAAATGAAGCACGCCGATGCGCTAATAAAGCGCACGCTGTTTCTCGAAGGACTACCCAATCTCCAGGACCTGGGTAAACTGAAGATCGGCGAAAATACCGAAGAAATGCTGCGCTGTGATCTGGAGCTGGAACTGGAAGCGGTGCCGTTACTGCGCGAAGCGATCGAATACAGCGAACAGGTCAAGGACTATGCTTCTCGTGAACTGTTCGAGGATATCCTCGAAAGTGAGGAAGAGCATATTGATTGGCTTGAGACGCAGTTGGGCTTGATTGAAAAAGTCGGGTTGAAGAACTACCAGCAGTCGATGATGTAACGCTGGCTAGAACGAATCAGGTGCCCTGGTTGTAGTGGATGCTGCGCCGGGGTTTTTAACGCCGACGTTTTAGCCAGATCCATGTGCCGGACAGGGATAACAGGATCAATAGAACGGCGGCTGTATCGAATAGCCAGGGACCGAGACTGCCAAAGAAGCGGCCACTGTGCAGGTCGAGAATGACGCGCTCGATCGGCAGGACTTCCGTTCGGAAATGCTGTTGCAATGATGTCTTGACCACGACGTCCAATTCATTGGTGGCAACCCAGGAAACAGTTTCAGGACTTCCTTCCCAACGTTTCCATTGAATAAAATCTGTATCGGGTCGGTAAATGTCGTGGCTGCCTCGTGCTACAAACTGACCTTTCTCATCAGTGCCTATGGCGTGTATACCCGCTGGCACACCATCCTTTGCCTGTAGTTGTTCGATTAATTCTCCGCGCGGTGTTAACAGCAGGATGGATTGACTGACGGCAACAATGAGGAGTTCATTCCGGCAAACGGCGCCGACAAGTTGTTGGTAGGTGCCGTCGATCTCCTTGCGGTTCAGGTACAGGTGTTCACCCATTAACGTGATATGGCGGTCGCCGCACGGAAAGCTCGGCAGTTCTCGCGGCGCCTCGATGCCGTACCAGTCCAGTACCCAGTCAGTTTTGACGTGTTGGCTGTCGTATTGAAAGTCCTCGGTATGGTTAAGCAGAATACCGGTGACAGCTATGATCAGCATAAACAGTGCCGCGCTGACCCCCATGTAGCGGTGCCATACATAGAAGGATTTAAGCTTGAAGCGCTGTTTTCTACGGTGCTGGCGGGACATTTTGTTTCCTGATTTCGGCATCCAGATACAGTGCAAGGGTAGCCAGTTTTTTCATGGCGCGTACCGACATGGTGGCTCCTGATATGCCATCGATCTGCTTGTCGAGCTGGTGGTCCGCTTCGAGCGAGGCCTGCTTGAACTGATCGGTAAAGAAGGAATGGCGTATTTCCCAGCCCCTGCTTTCCCGGAATACCAGTACCTTTATATTCTCCATGCGCCCGGCATTGACTACTACGCCAACGGTTATGGGTTGGTCTTTGCCTATTTCGTCCAGTATCCAGACGCTGCGTTCGGCTTCTTGCCAGTAGCGCACACGCAGGCTGGTATAGCGGTGTCCGAGTATCTGCTTGACGGTGTCTTTGCGTTCACCGGTTAACCAGATAACAGCGGGTTCTGGTGGTTCGCCGGCGAATGTTTCGCTCAGAAAATCTTCGGGTTCCTGGTAGGTGCCACGCGCCATACTGGTTACGCTGAACCCGGTAATAATTATGATCAGTAACAGTTTTCTGAGCATGGGGATGACCGATAAATAAACAATACGGGGCACATCAGCGCCCCGTATTGTGCCTGACATGGCTGGCACGAAACAGCTTAGAACTGGTATCCAATACCGAGATTGAAGCCATTGTCGTTTTTCGATGTGCCTTCGTTGTCCTGTTGCTGGGCGTCCGCCTTCAGGACAACGTCAGGATGTGGCCAGTAATTCACGCCGGCGTTGTACTGTTTCTTTTCGGTATCGTTGCCATTGCTGCCAGCCTGGTTGTCCCACTGGTTATAGCGGGCAAAGACACCCCATTCCGGCGTGATCCTGTACGACGGCTCGATGTAGAAACCGGTCTGTTCGTCAGCGCCAATAGCCTTCGGTCCAGAGCCATCAAGATCCCACATGGCGTACAGCGCGCGAAGGCCAAATGCACCGCGCTGAATGTCTGCGTGTGTCTCGTACAGCCAGGCATCGCCAGCAGTCGGATCGTTGCCCTGGGTTACATCCTGTTGATACTGGATGGTCGCAGCCAGTTCTACACCAGGGATGCCTGTCCATTTGATCTGTGCGGTTGATGCCAGGTCATTGGCGTCGGCTTCACTGGTTTTCTGGCGGCCTTTGCGAACGGCGTAATTGTTACCGGCATTGGTGTCCAGGCCTTCATGCACCGAGACTGCGTAGCTGAAGCCGGGAACTGTTTCAGAAAACACTTCGCCGGTGAATTCGATGCCGCCAGCCCACCAGGTGCTCGGGATGATGTTCGTTTCAACCGGGTTACGTTCTACGCCATAAAAAGTCGGGGGTTCATGAGTCTGGTTCAGAATGCCGACGGGCAGCAGGAAAACGCCGCCCTTAACATGCTGATTCTGGGTTATGTCGTATTCGATATATGCCTGTTCAAGTTCGAGTTCGCCATTCTGGTCATCGCCGGATACCGAGTGTTCGAGTTCAAGCTCTGAGAACATGCGCAGGCGATCGGTGAACTGGTGGCCAAAGAACAATACGAAGCGGTGAAAGTCGATTTCTTTTTTGCTGTCGAGGTTGTTGTAGTGCAGTTCACCATAGCCGCCGATCTGGGTGTTTTCTGCCCAGCTGGCGCTGCCTGATGAGGCATTTTTACTCTCCTCGGCCACTTCGACAGCCGCTTCGGCTTTCTCGGTATTCTCTTTCTGGCCTTGCTTGAGCGCTTCTATTTCGCGCTGCTGCTGCTGAATGATTTCCCACATTTCTTCCGGGGAGGGCATGGCTGCGCCTGCCAGGCCAATGTTGGCCAGCAATGCAGCGGCCAGACCAATGCTGGAAAATGTTGTCAGTTCCATGAGAGTTTGTCCCCCTGCGTATTAACAAATAGGTCAGGAGGCGAATTATAGATAAACTTAAATCAAATGCAAATCGTTCTCATTAATATTACTTGTCTGGCTGCGGCAGGTAACATTGCGACCAGCAGGGTTTTGCCTGCGAGGAATCCGCTCAGGCAGGCCTGAGGACGGCCAGAAGGACTATTGCGATTAGTGTCACGGCCGGGAATTCATTGAACCAGCGATAAAAAATACCCGAATAGCGGTTTTCACCGGCGCGGAAGCGTTTGACCAGTTGTCCGCAGTAGATGTGATAAGCGACCAGTGTGCCAACCAGAAGCAGTTTGATCTGCAGCCACAGCGCATTCAGGGGCCAATGATAAGAAAACAGCAGCCAAATCCCGAACAGTGCCGCCAGTACGCCGCCAACGGTCATAATGGCGTACAGTTTACGCTCCATAACCAAAAACCGCTGATGGCCAATATCGTCGTGGCAGTCAGCGTGATAGACGAATAGTCGCGGGAGATAAAACAACCCGGCAAACCAGGTCACCATAAAAATGACATGAAAGGCTTTTATCCAGAGCATAATCAGCGCGCCGCGATCGTTGGGGATGAGGTGCCGGCCTGGGCCAGCATTTCCAGAATTAGAGTACGTAACTTGCTTATATCCAGTTCGCCTATTTTTTGATGAACTATGCGGCCGTCTGGTGCTACCAGAAATGATGTCGGTGTAAGACGAACGTCTCCAAAGGCCATGGCTGCAGCATTTTGTATGTCCAGCGCGATGGGGTAGTTAATGTTGCGTGCTTTGCTGAGAGCAACAACCTGGTTCGGTGGATCGTAGGCCATGGCCACGCCAATAATTTCGAATCCTTGCGGGTTTAATTCCTTGTATAGCTCAACCAGATGGGGCATTTCCTTCACGCAACCCGGGCAGGTAGTTGCCCAGAAGTTAACCAGCACAGGTTTTCCGCGCAGTCCGGCTATAGACAGTTTGCGGCCATCAATCGTAGTAAATGTAACTTCCGGCGCCCGCTGCAGTCCCGCAGGTGCAAGCCAGAGCCACGCCAGGCCGCCAATCAATGCCACCGCAAAAATGGCAATAACAGTGTCTTTAATCTTCATGATTTCGCAATAATAACGCTTTACTGGCAAGTTGTCGGCTGAGACTTGCCATCTCAGGCGTCTGGTTTGTGTTTTTGTTCTTCGGGTTCCGGGGCGGGAACTACAGGCAGGAATCCCAGTGCCAGGATTCTGTAAATGGGTGTCGGGCATACCAGGCGGGAGGTGCCGTAGGCAATAAAGGCAGTGGCCATCAGCGGCAGAAGCAAGTCGTGGTTATCAGTCATTTCCATGACAATTACAAAAGCTGTAATCGGAGTCTGTACCACACCTGTGAAATAACCAACCATGCCCAATATGATA
>JBHPFC010000024.1:0-37335 GCA_042576405.1 Pseudomonadota bacterium
CGGTAGAGCGTCAGCAAGGTCTCCACCAGCGGGGTGTCGGGAGCGACCGTAGCGACCTGGTCGTACATGCAGCTGGAGATCGGTTGATCCACGTGCTGGTTCAGGCGCCGGTGGATGTCAGACAGCGTCTCGCGGACAAACTCTACGCTATGCAGCCCCTGTTCCATGATGGCCGCCTTTGGCAGCGCCAGGCGCAGCAGGCAGTCGACCCCGAATACGCCCAGAAAACGCCCATCTTCATCCACCACCGGCAGGTTTCGGTAACGATGCTGCATGATGTACTGCATCGCAGTGGCGATGGTGCTGTCGGGCTGCAGCACCGTTGGGTTGGTGTCCATAATCGAGCGAGCGGTCATCGCTATAGGCTACCCGTTTGTCCGGCGATTGCACAGCGAGTCAACAATCAAAATGGGGTCAGTACCCTTTATAGATCTTTTTTCGGGCACTGCTGCGGGTGGAAATCAGCGGTAGCTTCGCAGTAAGCCTTTCAATAGTCCCTGCACCTGCACTTCATCCGGTAAATAGGTCATCGCTTCCATACTGACATTCGCCGGATGCAAAACCACCGCCCCCGGTTTCTGCTCAATCCGCTTCAGCGTCACTTCTTCATTCCTGACCAGTGCCACGACGATGTCGCCGTTGTTGGCACTGTCGCGTTGTTCGATCACCACGTAGTCGCCGTCGAGTATGCCTTCCTCGATCATGGAGTCGCCGCGCACTTTCAGCACGTAGCAGGGTTTGTTACCGAGCAGTTCGTCGGGCACTTGCATGACTTCGGGTTGCGGGACGGCTTCGATGGGGCAGCCGGCGGCGATGGTGCCGAGGAAGGGGATGCCCTCCTCCTCGTTTTCCTGCTGGACCAGGCGAATGCCGCGGTGGGTGCGGTCCATGGGTTCGATCAGGCCGGCCTGGATCAGGGCCTGGATGTGTTTGTGCAGGGAGCCGCGGGAGGTCAGGCCCAGGGCCTGGCAGAGTTCGTTGTGGGTTGGGGGGTGGTCGAAATGGTCTGCATTATCAACGAGATATTCGTATATCTCTTGTTGGCGGCGGGTCAGGTTCATGGTCCGGTTTGCTCTGTTCCCCATGGGTTCCCGATTCTAACACCAGGAGAACCATTAGAGAACAGCGCATCAGCAGCCCGGCCCCCGTGCTATGGCTTGCCACCGGTATCGAAGCCGGTGACCTCGTAGAGGACACAATAGGAAAACACGGCGGATAACAGCGCCACGGTGGCCATGCCGGTGAGTATGATATTGGACATCGCGTCGGTCGGCACCAGGTCGGTCAGCGGCCCAACGGCGAGCAGTGTCGAACCGGCCAGGGTACGCGCGACGCGGTCCATGGTTCCCATGTTACGTTTCAGCTTGAACATCACTTCTCTCCTGTGTTGATGAATGGGGACGATTCATACGGAAACGACGCTCGTGGCGCCGGTCAGCACGCGTTCCCGGGCGGTCTCTGCAGTGTAGAGTCGTATTCCACCGCCCTCGGCCTTGACTGCATACATGGCCTGGTCTGCATTACGGGTGAGCGTCTCCGCGTCGTCGCCGTGCTGCGGAAACACGGCAATGCCGATACTGGCGCCGACGCGCACTTCGTTATCGCGCACCGCTACCGGCCGTGCTATCTCGGCCGCGGCACGCTGGCAGATGTCGAGGCTGCCGGCCGGGTCGAGGTCGTCCAGCAGCAGCACAAATTCGTCGCCGCCGACACGGGCCACCGTGTCCACACTGCGTATACAGGTGCTCAGGCGGCGGGCAATCTCCTGCAACAGGGCATCACCCGCACCATGCCCGAGTGTGTCGTTGATATCCTTGAAGCCATCCAGGTCTATCATGGCCAGAGCAAAACGGCCCCGGTCGCGCTGCGACATGGCGATCCGCTTGTCCAGCCGGTCGTTAAGCAGGTTGCGGTTGGGCAGGCCCGACAGTGCATCGTGTAATGCCATGTACTCCATTTCCTGTTTCTGCCTCGACAGTTCGTCGGTCAGGTGACGCAGAACGAAGCTCATCCAGACCATCAGCCAGATATAGAACCCCGCGGGGATCAGCAGGCGCTGGAAATAGACCTGGATCAGTGCTGCCACACTGCCGGCCTCGAAGTCGTGCAGGAAGATCAGCTGGGCACCGCTTTTGGGCAAACGCAAGCGCGTCCAGGTCAGCATACGGTCGCCTCTGTCGAGATAACCCCCGTATTCGTTGACACGATTTTCCTCGAGCACGGCCGGCTTAACAGACGTTGCGGATTCTCTGTCCATGCCGCTGTCTGCAAGCACCTCTTCACCACGCACGAGCATCACCCGGTAACCCGGTGCCGCCAGCGCCAGCAGGCGTTCGGGATCGCGGGCGTCGGGGCGGGCGCTGTACAGCTGTGCGCTCGCGTAGCGGTGCAGGTTTTCGATCGCATGGATGAGTTCGAGTTCTTTCGAAGCGTTGTAGACGGCCAGCAGGATCAGAGCCACGCCGATCATCGAGGTGATGACCAGGAAACTCAGGAAGCTGTATTTTTCGGGAATCCTGTTGATCAGTTTCTGCGGCATGAGCGAAACCAGCTATGTGCTTCAAATTTAACGATGTTATCGGGCATCGCTCTCTTCCCTGGAATAGCGGCACAACCCGCTGGTTACTAAAGGATCCAGCCTGGACTGACAGCGGGCTTGATTTGTTCTCTATTGGTTCTCTATGCTAGCGGCAGGAGAACGAATGGAGAACATGGCATGAGCAGCCCGGCTGAGGTAGTGGTTCCCGATGAAGGTGCGTCCGGCCTGGATCCGGCCGGGGCGCTGGCGGCGACGTTGCGTGCGGAGCACGGGGCGCGCATTACCGGGGAGCTGGTGGTGCCGGCGAAGCGTGGTGAGTATGTGCCCTTGCCTTCCGGGCTGGATGCGCGGCTGGTGGCGGCGCTGGCGGGGCGCGGGATTGATCGACTCTATACGCACCAGTCTTCTGCCTGGGAGTCGGTGCAGGCGGGCCGGCATTCGGTGGTGGTGACGCCGACGGCGTCGGGCAAGACCTTGTGCTACAACCTGCCGGTGTTGCAGGCCGCACTCACGAGTGAGGCCAAGGCGTTGTATATGTTCCCCACCAAGGCGCTGGCGCAGGACCAGGTGGCGGAGCTGTCGGCGTTGAATGAGGCCGGTGCGCTCGGGGTGCGCGCTTTTACCTTTGACGGCGATACGCCGGGCGATGCGCGCAAGGCGGTACGCACGCGCGGCGACATCGTGGTCACCAACCCGGATATGCTGCACCAGGGCATTCTGCCGCATCACACCAAGTGGGCGCAGTTTTTCGAGAGCCTGCGTTTTGTGGTGATCGACGAGATGCATACCTATCGCGGCGTGTTCGGTTCGCACGTGGCCAATGTGCTGCGGCGCCTGCAGCGTGTCTGCCGTTTTTACGGGTCTGATCCTTTGTTCATTCTGTGTTCGGCCACGATTGCCAACCCGGCGGAGCTTGCGTCCGAGTTGATCAACGCAGAGGTGAACGCCATCACCGACAGCGGTGCGCCGCAGGGGGCGAAGCACCTGTTGCTGTGGAACCCGCCGGTGGTGAATCCGGACTTAGGGATACGCGCCTCGGCGCGTTCACAGACCACGCGCATTGCGAAGATGGCAGTGAAGCGGGATCTGAAGAGCATTGTGTTTGCGCAGTCGCGGCTGATGGTGGAGGTGCTGACCAAGTACATGAAGGACGCCTTCGATAAAGACCCGCGGCATCCGGCACGGGTGGCGGCCTATCGCGGCGGTTACCTGCCGACCGAGCGCCGCGCCATGGAGAAGAAGCTGCGCGCGGGCAACATCGACTGCGTGGTGTCGACCTCGGCGCTGGAGCTGGGCGTGGATATCGGCGCGCTGGATGTGTGTGTGCTGAACGGTTACCCCGGCACCATCGCCGGCACCTGGCAACGCCTTGGCCGTGCTGGAAGACGCCAGCGCACGGCACTCGGTGTGCTGGTGGCAAGCAGCCTGCCGCTGGACCAGTACATCATCCGCAACCCGGAATTTTTTCTCGGCGCCTCGCCGGAGCAGGCGCGCATCGATCCCGACCAGTTGCTGATCCTGCTGGATCATATCCGTTGTGCGGCGTTTGAACTGCCGTTCCGCGATGGTGATGTGTTTGGCAAAGAAGACTTGAGCGAAATGCTGGCGTATTTGCAGGAACACGGCGTGGTGCACCACGAGGGCGGCCAGTGGCACTGGATGGAGGACAGCTACCCGGCCAACAGTGTCAGTTTGCGTTCGGTGGCGGAAGGCAACTTCGTGGTGATCGATACCACCAACGGTGCGCAGACGGTGATTGCGGAGGTGGATTACAGCTCGGCGCCGGAGACAATCTATGAAGGTGCGATTTATATGATCCAGTCGGCGCCTTACCAGGTGGAGCGGTTGGACTGGGAGGGCAGGAAGGCGTTTGTGACAAAGACGCAGGCGGAGTATTACACCGATGCGATTGATTATACGCGGTTGAAGATTCTGGATGATTCGGTTGAGGTGGAGCAAAAAAGGGGTCAGTACCCTTTTTCGAATTCCAAAAAGGGTACTGACCCCTTTTTTGTTGCGCAGGGCGAAGTGCACCTGGTGCGGCGTATCGCCGGATACAAGAAGATCCGTTACTACACCCACGAGAATATTGGCTTCGGCAAGATCGACCTGCCCGACCAGGAGATGCACACCACGGCGGTGTGGTGGCAGGTGAACCCGGATGCGCTGGACGCGGCATTTGATTCACGGCAGCAGGCACTGGATGGTTTTTTGGGTGCCGGTTATGCGCTGCATATTGTGGCGGCGATGCGCATGTTGTCGGAGCCGCGCGATATCGGGCGTGCGGTGGGTGACGGCAATGCGGAATGGTTTGCCACGGTTGGTTCCAACGGGCGTGGGCGGTTATTGAACAAGGACGGTGAGGCGGTTGACCCGATGGCCTTGCAGCGCTTTACGCCGACGTTGTTTTTGTATGACAACTACCCGGGCGGTATCGGTATCTCGGCGCCTTTGTTTGAGAACCGGGCAGCGATTGTTGAGGATGCGCAGGCGCTGGTGAGTGCCTGTGAATGTGCGCATGGTTGTCCGAGTTGTATCGGGCCGATTTTGGCGAGTGATGAAGTGCGCGGGTTTTCGCCGAAGCAGGTGGCGCTGAAGGTGCTGGGACTGCTGTCGAATCGTGCCGGTGCTGCCGCCAATCCGCATTGTGTGGCGCATGCCGCCTCAACAACCGAAAACGGTCAGGCCTGAAATGAACATGTCTTTTGTTGGTTTTCGATTCTCTCGCCCCGCACTCCTCTCTGGGGCCGGGGGAATCATTTTTATTCGGTGTGGCGATGAGTGTTGGTAGCCGGCTGTCACGCTTGCAACAGCAGGCCGGTGTGGCGGCGCGGCCGCCTGCGTCAAAGCCCTCTATTTCCACCTTGCGTGAGAAGATTGCACTGCTGGAGTCGCGAGGCCGGGCTGGCAAAAACAGGGGGCACAAGGCGTCAGATTCTACTTTTAATAAATGTAATAACATACTGTTATTAAAAGATAGTCTTGGCGGTGATCTGGTCGCTGACGGCCTGATCCGGATCCGCAGGCGTTTTCCTCTCGAGGGCGAACTGGGCTCTACGGCATTGAACATTTTACGGGAGCGCCCTCACCTGCCGGGCGAATCCAGCAACGTTCACCGTAACGTATACATCGACACCGAAACCACCGGCCTCTCCGGTGGCAGCGGCACCCTCGCCTTCCTGGTCGGTATCGCCGTGGTTGAAACGGATGCTATCGCGTTAACGCAGTTCCTGATGACCGGCTTTTCAGCCGAAGCGGCTGCATTGAAGGCCTTCACTGATTGCCTGACGCACGATGACCAGCTGGTCAGTTACAACGGCAAGAGCTATGACCTGCCGCTGTTGATGACCCGCTTTCGCATGCAGGCCATGCAACACCCTTTCGATGGGCTCCCCCACCTCGATCTTTTACATCCTGTGCGGCGCCTGTTCAGCAAACGCTGGAACGACTGCCGCCTGATCACTGTTGAAGAAAACCTGCTCGGCTTTCACCGCATCGATGACCTGCCCGGCAGTGAAGCACCCGAAGCCTGGTTCAGTTATATCCGCAAGGGTAACGACACCAAACTGATAAAGGTTGTTGAGCACAACCAGCAGGATATTGTTTCGTTAGCGGTCGCACACAGTGTATTGATGCAGGCCACCGAGCAGCCCGTATCGTTTGACGTGGACCTGCATGCCCTCGCCCGCTGGTTGTCAGAACACAATGAAGACCATGCGCGCGAGTTATTGCAGACCCATACTGAAGCACTCTGCGACGACGGCAAACGCCTGCTCGGTCATCTTTTGCGCCGCGCCGGTGACTGGGAACAGGCGATTAACATATGGGAAGCACTCGCCGCCCGTGGTTGCATGGATTCACTGGAAAGGCTCGCCAAGTACCACGAACATATCAGCAAAGACCTCGACGCCGCACAGCGTTACTGCGCAGGATTACCGGACGACGCCGCGCGTGAACATCGGCGCAGCCGCATCGACAGCAAGATCGCGAGCAACGCCTTTCGTTCGATCTGAATCCGGAAAGATAAAGGACGAAAAGAAAGGGCGGAGGTATTCAATCCCTCCGCCCACGGTTCTCTTTATTTTGAAGGCATGTCTAGCCGGCGTTAGTCACCATACGCGCGACCATGATCAAGCCCATAAACAGCCCGAACAGGCCCGACATAATGACCCACATATTACGCATGCACTTCGCATCTTCTTGATCTCTCACAACCCTTACCTCGTCATTAAACTATTGAAATAAATGGCTTTTCAAGGCCCGCCACAAAGTTAACGACTATAGTTTACTGTTTTGCTCAGGTATTTGGCATTAGAGAGATCTAATTGAGGGATAAGCCTATTCTTGAGTTAATTGCTTGGTTATTGTACGGGTATAGGATCGGCCTTCAGGCGAACCCGCCGACCACGAGCGCCGTCAGTGCGAGTAACGCAAGAGACGGTACCCGAAAGTCGCTGCACCAGGGAGCAAGGCGACGTGACTTTATTTCTGTTCGCTACCGGTATCGAAGCCGGTGATGTCGTAGAGAGAAATTGAGAAATTGGGGTCAGAGAGCAATTATTCCTAATATTAGAGAAAATTGCTCTCTGACCCCGTTTATTTGGTACTAGATTACGTCGATCAGTTTTTGTATCAACAGCGCAGCGAACAGGACAACCGCCGCCAGTAACGTAAGGTTAGCCGGCCAGCGGTTGCGCAACGGGCCCAGCCAGTTGCGGAAACCGTTCATGTAAATCAACAGGCCTGCCAGCAACGGCATGAAAGCGGCACCAGCTACCGCGTAGATCAATACCACCCAGACCGGTTTTCCCGACCACAACAGGATCATAGGCGGTATCGCTAGAAAGGCGAGATAGGCACGGTAAGGCACAGAGCGCGTATCAATGACCTTTTCGCCGGTATTGTTCCGCCACTCGTGTACAAAGTCAGCAAACAGGTAGGGCACGCCTTGCCATACACCGAGCATCGAGCTGAATACCGCACCCCAGAACCCGATCAGAAAGCACCATTTGCCGACATCGCCTACCGTCGCGCCCATCTGCTCGGCCACAGCCAGTACCATCTTGCTACCGGACAGGACATCGGGCGACACGCCGGCCGAAATGACCATGATCGCAATACCGAACAAGCCGGTCAGTCCATAGGCAACCAGCAAATCGGTTCGCACCTGCCGTAATTGTCCGGGCCCGCTCCAACCACGTTCGCGGATCCAGTAACCGTAACTGAGCAGGGTCACGCTACCACCCACACCGCCGATGACACCCAGCACGAAGAACACCGAACCTTCAGGCAAACGGGGAACGGCGATTGCGCCGATGACACTTCCCCAGTCCGGTTGTAGCGCGACGGCACAATACAGTACCACCGCGAACATCAACAGGATAAAAAACTTCATCATGACTTCGAGCAAGCGGTAACGCCCGAACAATACCAGTCCGGCAGCGATGAGTGACTGCATTGCGCCGCCTGCTTCTACGCTGACCGCAGGCACTATGGCATGCACCGCCAGACCGGTGGCCGAGATCAGCGCACCTGCGACGATGAAGCTCCACAGCAACAGGTAAATAAAGAAATACACCGACCAGAAGCGCGGCAACCGCCTGACCCAGCCTTCCAGCAGTGTGGTGCCGGTGGCCAGTTGCCAGCGTGCCAGGCCCTCGTTGAGCACGAATTTCAGGACTGCGCCGATAACAGCGGCCCAGAGAATGGCCATACCGTATTTCGCGCCGGCGACCGAGGCCGCAATCAGGTCACCCGCACCCAGTCCGGTTGCCGCAATAACAATGCCTGGGCCGAGATCTCGAAGTCGTATCATGCGTTCACCCACCTGAATCTGTCGGATAGCTTCTGTCGGGTAGCTGATGTTACCAGATCAGGCTCAGGCGTCTTGATTCCGCGTTCGGGTTTGTTCTCAAGCTGTATGGATAGTGATGGTCTCAAGCGCGCCCGTGGCGCCTGGCAACTTGGCTAATAATAATAGTTAGAGAAAAATGTGCGCTGATCAGTAAAGATCTGGCTGCTGCGCGACGTTGCTGTGAACTGTTGCCGGCCGGCACCAATCACGAACATCAGAAATTGGGGTCAGAGAACAATTATTCCTAATATTAGAGAAAATTGCTCTCTGACCCCCGTTTATTCGCGGATTACCTGGTAACCTCTACCTCTTCCTGCACTTCGATTACTTCCATCGCCGAGAACTCGATCTCGGTACGCCGGTTCGGTGCCAGGCATTCGATCAGCGCGTTGCCACGTTTACCCTCGCAACTCACCAGCGGGTTCGCAGGACCGAGCCCCCGCGCATCAATGGCCTCGTCACGCATGCCTTTGGAAACCAGGTAATCGTGAACGGTCTGTGCACGCTTCTCCGAAAGTGTCTGGTTATAACCTTCCGGCCCCAGCCGGTCGGTGAAACCGGTGATGGTGATGCGTTTGTCCTTCAACACCGACCGGTCCGGCAACTGGCTTATCACACTATCCAGGCGGGTACGCCCCTCGTCCGTCAGCGTGGCGCTGTCGAAATCGAACAGTGCGTCGGCTTCCAGCCGAATCGGTTTGAGTTCTTTACGAACTATGACTTCAACGGCCGCTACTTCGACCGTTTTATCCCGGGCCGCTACGATTTCCGGGTCACATTCCGCAATGGCATTCGGCACCGACCAGCGAGCCGTATGCAGACAATCACCATAGCCGGTACGAATGATGGACGTTGCGGATTCGCCTACGTAGCCGGGAGCTGCCGATACCATTCCACCGGTCAGGCCCAGGCCCACCAGCACGAGCGTGTGCATTAACTTTTTCATTTGATTTGCCTCCGAACGTTGAACTGCCAAACGCCCGGTATGTACAGCTTCTTCCGTAAAACCTGCCACGGCTCACTCGCCACACAAACCAGGTTACCTGTATAAAACCTAACTTCCAGTGAGATAATATCAAATAGCCACACGGTATAATATTGTCTTTGATTTGAGACAACTGATCGCGGCGAGGTGACTGCGCCTGCAAGTACTGATGAAGCAGCATATCCGGAAGCTGTCGGAGCGGTTTGGTGTGAGTGCGGGGATGTTTTATTAAACATGCCGGCGATGCCGCAGCACTAAACGCAACTTGCCAGGCTGAGGTTTATTTAATCGGTGCTCAGTAAATTTCGAAATCCTGCGCGGCAGCACGCGCCCGTTTGATACGCTCCCCGGTTACAGGATGCGTTGAAAGAAAATCGAGCGCGCCTGGCTCGCATTCGCAGTCTGCCTGGACCCGTTCCATCACGGTTGCAAATGCTTCGGGGGACATTTCGTGTTGGCGAAGCAGTTCAAAGGCGAAGTCGTCCGCTTCGATCTCAAAGTCGCGTGAATACTCGGCCTGCGCCACCACAGAAGGCAGGCCCGCCACAGCCACGCTGAGTGTAGCGGCATCGCCTGTGATTGTAGCTGCGGCAACCGCTACCGCAGAATCCTGCAAAACATGGCGCATGACATGGCGAAGCTCGACGTGGCCTATCTCATGCGCAAGGATTGCCAGTACCTCCTGATCCGATTCGGCCAGATTCACCATGTCATCTGTAATCACAATAGTGCCACCGGGCAGGGCAAAGGCGTTCGCCCCGATATACCTGGATTCACGAAACGCCAGCCGGTAGTGCTGCGCAAAAGACAGCTCGGCAAACAGACCTTCAAATTCCGAACGTATGCGATCCTGCGTGTCCTGATCCAGTTCGGAAGGCTTGAACCAATCGCTGTCGTCCAGCCATACCAGCGCCTGTTCACCCAGCGCCTGCTCCGTTTCAATCGGGATCTCTGCCGCGACATGCTTCGCCGCCGCCGGCAAACCGTACTCATAACCACTGACCAGTAACGAAACAGTCAGCACCACACTGGCGACCGCCACTGCCACACGTTGTTCCAGCCAGGCGACAGCACCTTCTGTTTTACTGTGCTGTGGAAGCAGATCCAGCATCGGATCATCGGCGCATTGAAACTGCCCACCGTCGGGCAACGATATAAACCGGTCTGCGCTGCCAACCCGGGGAGATACCAGCGTGCTCGATACGCCATATTGGCGTGGCTCTCCGTCCCAAACCAGCGTCGCCTCCCCTGCCGCGAATGCCAGCGTAGCCGACCGCCGTAGCGGTTGCCTTCCGTCGTAGTAATAGCCTTGATGAGAAAACGACTGGCCGTTCATAGCGACAGATCCACGTCGAAAATCGCACCCAGTTCGGCTCCGGCAGCCTGCACTGCACTGATTTCACCCCCTGTCAACTCACTCAATTCACCGTCCACCCGCACGTGCATGTTATCTGCGCGATATTTCAGTGTGCGCATCACGGCCCAGGGTGTCAGCAGGCCCAGCGAAACGATAATGCCGACTGCGTTAGTAAAATACAGCTTGCCCATACCGCTACCGGTCAGCGTCGATCTGAAGCGCAATGGACCCAGTCGGGTATGGTTCCACACCAGGTTGTTGGTATTGGCCTGTATATAGGCATAGCCCAGCATATAGCCGAGGTATCCCGGCACACTGACAATCACCAGTGACCAATCTGAACTGATCGATAACGGGCCAACGACCCAGAACGCCGCTGCTGAAAGCAAGCCGCACCCTGTCACAATCAACCCGGCTACAAAATACACCCGGAAGAACTGTCTGCCCGTGGCCGAGTATTCACCACGCTCCCCGCCGAAGGATGCATAGCTCACCATAAAGTGCTTAACCCGGCTAAGCCACCAGGGAAAGAGCAGAAAGAAAACTAAAAATGCAATTCCTGCCGCCTGCAAATGACCCCACCACTCGAACATCGTGCCGACCACCAGCACCGGAATCAGCCCCAGCCAGTAGATTGCCTGCGCTGCTCCAAGGTAGTTACCCCGAAATTGAAAGGTCATGTTACGGAAGGCTGAATAACGTGCATTGAATGCTGCCGAACGCGAAATCACCCAGGGCGCGATTAACATACCGGCTCCCAGCACCCAGGGCAGCACCGGCAGATAGAAACTGCTGGAGAACCAGTAAATGGCAAACAGAACCACGGCAATAATCCGCCCCTTCAAAATAGGCAGCGGTTCCGCCAGATACTGAAAGGGCGTCTTGTCAATTGTGATACTGGAATAGAAGTACCGCTTCTTGCGCACCTTCGCCCAGGCTGAAAACACACCAAGCGTTAACAACGTAAGACAAAGATTAACAATCCAGATATGGAAATATTCCTGGGCCGAACCACGAAACTCCAGCGCCAGCTCTTGCGGCTGCGCACACTCGTCCACAGGTGAAGCAACCGGCACTGAATCCGCTTCAGACATAAGCAGCGACTGATGAATTTGTTCTTGCCATACAGGGTCTGTCCCGGACGCACTTTATTGATCTGAGGGTAGCGGCGCAGGCCTGAAACTATTTAGGCCAGCCCCCTTTCAGCCTGATCCTCACGCGAACATGCCGACCACGAGCGCAGTCAGTGCGAGCAATGCAACAGACAGTACACGAAAGTCGCTGTACCAGCGCGCAGGCGCGGGCTCGCGCTGTTTTCCCGCACGCCACATCAATGCCTCTACCCCCTCCACCGGTTCCGAGCGCAGGCTGAAAATGATTAGCACGACGCTACTTAGCACGAACAACAACGGCGCGATGTAAAGAAAATGCACGTCCGTTAATCCCCACACGACATTGACGACAAACAACAGGATGCCGCCCAGCAAGCCGGCTATCAGGGCTGCAATGGCAGCCCCTGCGCTGGCCCGGCGCCAGAACATGCCGATCACCAGTACCGCGACGACCGGGCTTACGGCGTAGGCGAGCACTTGTTGCAGGTAATTGAACAGCGAACTGAACGTCGCGATCTGCGGTGCCCATGCCATCGCCAGTAACATAAACAGGACCGTTACGCCGCGCCCGATCCACATCAGCTTGCGACTGTCTATACCGGGAGCCCGGGTGTGGACGAAGTCCATGGTGACCAGGGTGGAGGCTGAATTGAGTGTCGAGTCAATGCTCGACATCAGCGCTGCCAGCAAGCCGGCCAGTACCAGGCCCAGCACCCCGGGTGGCAGCAGATCAAACATCAGCGTCGGAAATACCTGGTCCTGGTTGGGCAACTCCGGGTATAACACCCGCGCCATCAGTCCCGGCATCACCATGATAAACAGTACAGACAGTTTCAACAGCCCGGCGAAAAGTGCACCACGCTGGCCATGTTGCAGATCGCGGGCGCTGAGCAGGCGCTGAACCATGAACTGGTTCATGCCCCAGAAATAGAAACCGATCAGAAATACCCCGGTGACCAACCCGGGCCAGGGCAACTGTGTGTCGTCTGCCGGTAAGATCAGCGAAAGCTGCTCTGGCGGTGTTACCGCGAGTACGGCTTCCCATCCGTCTATCCGTTGCCAGGCCGCCCAGGTAATGATGCAGGCACCCGTGGTCAGCAAAACTGCCTGCAGCGCATCGGTGTACATGACTGCCGCGAGCCCACCTGCTGCCGTGTAGATGCCTGCTACCAGGGTCAGCGCTACGATGATCTGCCACAGGGGCAGCTGCGGAAATACAAGCTGTATCACCAGTCCGCCCGCGTAGAGACTGCCGGCTGTGTCGACGACAATATTCAGAAACAGCGTTAGCGCCGAAAAGTAATACCGCGAACGCCGGTCGAATCGGCGTTCAAGATACTCCGGAATGGTGAATACCCGGGCACGCAGATAAGCGGGCAGGAAGAATGCGGCGATAATTACCAGCACGATCGCGGCCATCCACTCGTAGTTGAACACCGCAATCCCCTGACCGTAGGCATTACCGGACAGGCCGACCAGTGTGGTGCTGGAGATGTTCGAAGCGAACAATGAAATACCGATCAGCGGCCAGGTCATGCGCCGGCCTGCGAGGAAATACTGCTCGGCATTCTTTTCGCGCCGGGCAAAGAACAGGCCGATCACGATGACAACCAGCGCATAAGCACTGATCATTACGTAATCAATTGTGCTGAGTGTGAACTCCGGCATCATCCGTTACCCCGATTGGCGTGCAACTTAAGATCGTACCCTTACTAACTGAAAACAGAATCAGTGAACTGCAGGAGCGGCCCCTGACTACGATGCATCCCTCTCCAGGCGGCCAGGTTCGGCTGCGCCTGCACACGTTCTAACAGGATAAAGGGTACTGACCCCTTTAATCACTGTAAATCAGCCCGCGGCGCACCAGGCACTTCTCAATCTCTACTGCAAACAAAACCAGCGAAGAGAGCATCAGACAGATCACCAGGTCAAACATCGGCAGCGGGTGGGTATGGAATACGGCATTAAGCGCAGGCACATAGATCACCGCCATCTGCAACAGCATGGTGAGGATGACAGCACCCAGCATGGGCAGGTTGCTGAACAAGCCAATGGTAAACAATGATGCGCTTTCACTGCGTACCGCCAGCGAGTGAAACAACTGTGACACGGTAAGCACGGTAAACACTATGGTCTGCCAGTATTCAACGCCGCGTGAAATCGCCCAGGCCAGCGAAGCAATCGATATCCCGCCGACAAACAGCCCCACCCAGATAATATGCTGCCACATACCATGCGCAAAAATACTCTCGTCCGGCGGGCGTGGTGCACGCCGCATAATGCCCGGTTCAGCGGGTTCTGCCGTGAAGGCCAGCCCCGGCAGACCGTCGGTGACCAGGTTGATCCAGAGTATATGGATGGGCAGCAAGGGAATCGGCAGGCCGAGAAACGGGGCGAGAAACAGTGTCCAGATCTCGCCTGAATTCGAGCTCATCGTATCCTTGATGAACTTACGGATGTTATCGAAGATACGGCGCCCGGCCCGTACCGCCCTGACAATGGTGGCAAAGTTATCATCCAGCAACACCATGTCTGCAGCCTCGCGGGCCACATCGGTACCCTTCTGCCCCATGGCGATACCAATACCAGCGCGTTTCAGTGCCGGCGCATCATTCACTCCATCGCCGGTCATGGCCACAAACTCACCATTCAACTGCAAGGCCTTCACAATGCGTAACTTCTGATCCGGACTGACGCGGGCATAAACCCTGACCGACTCAACGACACGGGCAAACGCCTCATCGGACAACTCCGCCAGTTCGACGCCTGTCAGTACGGCTTTGTCGTTATCCGTAATACCGAGGCGTTTGGCGATAGCCGTGGCGGTGCCCGGATGGTCGCCGGTAATCATCACCGGCGTGATGCCCGCCGTCAGACAATCCGTCACCGCCTGGGAAGCTTCGGGTCGTGGCGGATCAATCAGGGCGACCAGGCCGAGGAAGGTCAGTTCCCGTTCAACAGTTTCAGGTTCCAGGCTTTCCGGCATGCCGCTAAAAACACGCGTTGCCAGCGCCAGCACCCGGTAACCTTCATTGGCCAGCTGCTCGGCTTCGGCCAGTACAGTATCCGCTGCAAACGCATTGGCCCCGTCGTCCCCCAATGCATTGACGCATTGGCGAAGCACCTGTTCCGGCGCCCCCTTGATATAGGCCACCACACCCTCACCCGACTGATGCAGGGTGGTCATCTCCTTGCGTTCACTGTCAAAGGGAAGTGCCGTCAGCCGCGGCAGCGCCTGTTCCAGCGACAGCTTGTCAAAACCCGAGCCTTGTGCCGCTTCAAACAGCGCCAGCTCGGTGGGTTCACCGGCAGGCTTGCCATCCATCTCCGCCACGTCGTTGCTCAGGGCCAGGGCCCTGCCCAACTCCGACCACGGCGTTGTCGCATCGGTACCGGGCAATGCATCGCGTCGTTCACCCGCCGCGACAAACAGCTCGGCGGTCATCCGGTTACGCGTCAAGGTGCCGGTTTTGTCTGCACAGATAGTGGTAACCGAACCCAGCGTCTCAACCGCCGGCAGGTTACGCACCAGTGCGTTGTGCAGAATCAGCTTGCGCGCACCCAGCGCGAGCGAGACCGTCACCACGGCCGGCAAGGCTTCCGGTATCGCCGCCACAGCCAGACTCACCGCGGTCAGAAACATCAGCAGCACCGGTTGGCCTTGCAGCAACCCGGCCGCAAAAACTACCGCACAGATAGCCAGCACGGCCAGGGCCAGATAGCGCCCGAAACGGGCCAGCCGCAACTGCAGCGGTGTCTTCACACGCGCTTCGCCACGCAGCAGTTCTGCGATACGCCCGATCTCGGTATCCAGACCGGTCGCGATCACCACCCCCACTCCCCGCCCCCGGGTAATCAGGCTGCTTTTGAAAGCAAGATTTAAACGATCACCCAGCGACACGTCTGTTTCCGTCAATCGCTCTTGCTGCTTGTCAACGGTGAGGGACTCACCGGTCAAGGCTGACTCGTCGGCTTGCAGCTCTTCCTCTTCGAGCAGTCGCAGATCCGCGGGCACCACATTCCCGGCTTCCAACAGCACCACATCCCCCGGTACGAGTTCCGCTGCGGCTACCGTGACAGCCTTGCCATCACGCAGCAGCGTGGCTTCCGGAGCCGCCATTTCCCGCAGTGCCGCCACTGCGCGTTCAGCGCGGAACTCCTGTACGGTGCCAATCAGGGCATTGAGCAGCACGATAACGAGAATGGCGATGGTGTCGACGGGCTCACCGATGAGCCCGGAAATCAGCGCCGCTGCAAGCAGCACCAGAATCATGAAATCGGTAAACTGGCCCAGGAGCATGGCCGGCAGGGAACGGTGGCGGGTTTCAGGGATGGCATTCGGACCGTGTTCAGCCAGCCGCCGCTTTGCCTCCGCCGCAGTCAGGCCATTGGCAGACACATCAAGACGACGCAACGCTTCATCAGCCTCAATAAAATACCAGTCCACCTCTGACACCTTAATCCCCATGACACCAGGTAACGTTACGCCAGATAATGCCTGGCATCGACAAACAGGCTCGGCAGCATGCAGGAGCGGTCCACTGAACGCGATAAAATAGCAACACCATCGCGCCGAAGGACGGCGCTGCTGCGAAGGCGCCTGGTTCCTGCGGGATCATATCCCGGCCCTTCTCTGCTTGCCACACGCAACTCTCGCCCCCTTACACGGTCAGAATCAGGTAACCGCCCCCGATGGGGGTCGATGGAGTAACGTTATGCGAAATATTCTGACCGCACCGGGCCTGCTGGCCGTGATGCTGACCCCGTTGGTCGTGGGGCTTACCGGCTGTGGAGCGGGCGATCAGTCGCCGGAACAAAGTGCGCAGGAGGATCCGCCTGTGGGAAGCAAGTACACCAGGCCCTCGGATGAGGAACTGAAAAGCCGCCTGACACCGCTGCAGTACGAGGTCACCCAGGAGGAAGGCACCGAGCCGCCGTTCAAGAATGCATACAATGACGAACACCGCGAGGGTATCTTCGTGGATATCGTCAGCGGTGAACCGCTGTTCTCTTCGACCGACAAGTTCGATTCCGGCACCGGCTGGCCGAGCTTTACCAAACCACTGGATGCGAGCATGGTTGAGGAGAAACGCGATTTCAAACTGCTGTTGCCGCGCACCGAGGTGCGCAGCCGCCATGCGGATTCACACCTGGGGCATGTGTTCAATGATGGGCCAAAGCCGACGGGACAGCGTTATTGTATTAATTCGGCGGCGTTACGGTTTGTGCCCCGGGAGGAAATGCAGGCAGCGGGGTATGGAGAGTTTTTGAGTTTGTTTGAATAGCGGGTTGCTTACTGCGTCACCGGTTTATCTTCATCGACGGTGGCGCACTCTCTGAAAATGCGCAGGCTGCATTGCCGGCAGATCGTGTTGTCCAGCTTTTTGAAGATCGCCGCGATCGCCTCCGATTTGTGATTGAAGAACGCACCCGCACCGATTGCTCTCACATAGTGGCCCTCGGCAACAAACTGCCACACTGTTGACTTGATCCCGCAGAAATACAAACCGCCACCGCGTGCATTCAAACGCCGGTTCTCCAGCACCAGCATGTCGGCGCCGGCCATGTCGATGTAATTCATACGCGAGGCGTCGATCAGGATATGCACGATGCCTTCTTTTTCGGTGATGGTGTCGATCTGGCTCTGGATATAATCAACCGAACCGAAGTAGATGGCCCGGTCGATACGGATGATCTTCATCTGTGGGCACTCGCTGACGGGCTTGGTATCTACATTGACCAGCCGGTGCCCGGCATCATGACTGTCCGGCGCCAGGGTAATGATCTCGGGGCGTGAGGTTCTGGCCAGGTACAGAATCAGTGACAGCAGCACACCCAGGTAGATGGCGAACTCCAGCTCCAGGAACAGGGTGGAGAAAAAGGTGACCAGCAGGATAGCGGATTCTCCGCGGCTTTTACTCAGCGTCTCGCCGATATGCCGAAAGTCGATCAGGCTATAGGCCACCAGCAGGATCACGCCACCCATGGCTGCCACCGGCAGGTAGGCGGTCAGCGGCGCGATCAGCAACACCACCAGCATCAACAGGATGGCGGCGAAGATGGCGGCCATGGGCGTCTGCGCGCCGGCCTGGTAATTGATACCCGAGCGGGTGAAAGAACCGGAACCGGCGTAGCTGGAAAAGAAGCTGCCCACCATGTTCGACAGTCCCTGACCGATGAATTCCTGGTTACCGTCGATGCGCTGGTGCGACCTGGTCGCCACCGAGCGGGCGATCGACACCGCCTCGATCAAACCCAGCAGCGCGACCGCGAAAGCTTCCGGCGCCAGCTGGCGAATCGCATTCATTGAGAAGTCGGGCATGGACAGCGGCGGCAGCTGCGCCGGGATCTCGCCGATAAAGCTGACACCATGGTCTGTACCACCCACCACCACGGCCGCCAGCGAACCCCCGATCAGACCCAGTAACAGGTTGGGCAATCTGGGAAACAGGCGTTTAACCGTTACGGCAATCAACAGTGTCACCAGCGCTATGCCCAGCACGGTGAAATTGGTCTGGCCAAGCTGATGGTAGATATCGACCCAGGTGTGGGCAAAGGATTCGCCGCGCGGGATGGTAATACCCATTACGTGCTTCAACTGGCTGGTCGCGATCAGGATCGCGGCACCGGCGGTGAAACCCATCACCACGGTATGCGAGACGAAGTTGACCAGCACGCCGAGCCGGGCCAGGCCGAAGCCCAGCTGGTAAACACCGGCAAGAAAGGTCAGCGTCAGCGCCAGGGTAATGAACTCCGGCGTACCCGGTGTGGCGTGGTGGCTCACCGAGGCGAAGATGACAATGGAGATCGCCGTGGTCGGCCCCGAGATAAGGTGTCGCGATGAGCCGAACAGGGCAGCGATAACCGGCGTCACCATGGCGGTATACAGGCCGTACTCGGGTGGCAGCCCGGCGATGGTCGCAAACGCCACCCCCTGGGGTAACACGATCACGGCGCCGGTCAAGCCGGCAATGAGATCGGCACGCAGCGATGCACGATTAATAAGCGGGAACCAGGCCAGGAACGGCAGGAAGGTTCTGATTACCAGCGTTTTCATGGGCGGAAACTACCAAGCATGGGACCGAACACGGTCAGGTACGCCGGGAGTGTTCGGAGGTTGTATAAATCAGCCGCGCAACAGAATTTGCCCGTCTGGCCGGTGACAGACTGCCCATTATAGGGTCAATTTACTCTGATCCCAAATCACATCAGCAAATGCGGGCAGCGGGGTATGGGGAATTTTTGAGTTTGTTTGAATAGTTGGACTACGCGTTAATCTTTCTGAATCAGACGAATTCCGGGTCTTCCTTTGCTATGAAGCGTTGCAGTTTATTCATGACGGCATCCGGGTGGAACGGTTTTGCGATGAAGTCCACGGCGCCATGGTCTATGGCCTCCTTGACCTTGTCCTGACTCGCCTCACCACTGATCATCACTACTTTGATGTATGAATGCTCGGCATTTATGCGTCGGAGAAGGTCGAGACCATCCGTTCCCGGCAGGTTGATATCGAGTAGAACCAGGTCCGGCTGTTGCTTATTGATGATTGGCATCACCGCGTGACCGCTACTCGCTTCGGCATCAACCTTGAATCCCATTTCGTGCATGATAAGCCTGAGGATTTTCCGCATCATCAGTTCATCGTCTACGATAAGAACACTTACCGGTCTTGTGGGATTGAATGTGTCACCTGAAGCCATGGGAGTCTGCCTGAAATCTGTACCCGGGAGCCGTTGAATCGGTAATCGGCACTTCGGCATTAATACCTGAGAAATCCACACCGCTCCCCCCGTAATCGCGTCTGTCTATGCCACCGTTCCAGAACGAATACGACGAGCAGCGCCGCGGCGTCTTCAGGACGGTATGGTGAACATAAATGTTGCACCGTTGCCCTCTTCGCTGTTGGCCCAGATGCTGCCGCCGTGGCGCTGGATGACGCGCTCGACGGTGGCCAGCCCGACACCGGTGCCGGGATAGTCCCCTGATTTATCCAGGCGCTGGAACGGCTTGAACAACTTGTGGGCATATTGCATATCAAAACCGATGCCGTTGTCTTTCACGAAGTATACGACCTCGCCTTTCTGCTTGACGGCGCCGAACTCGATACAGGCGTAATCAACTTTCCGGGTATATTTCCAGGCATTGCCAAACAGATTATCCAGGCAAATCTCCAGCAACAGGCGGCTGCCGTTGACTTTCAGGCCATCCTGGATTCGCCACTCTACTTTTCGGCGAGGAGAAAGTTCGTCGAAGCGTGAGGCTATATTGTGTGCCAGCTGGCTCAGGTCGAAAATATCGGGTTCCATTTTGGCGCGGGTAATGCGCGACAGTTCCAGGATATCGTCGATGAGTTCGGCCATATGCTTGCCCGCTTTGACAATCCGTTCCAGGCTTTGCTTCTCATCATTATTGAGCTTAAGCGCCGCGTCTTCCTGCAGGATCTGGCTGAAACTCGTTATGGTGCGCAGTGGCGATCGCAGATCGTGGGCAATGGAATAACTGTACGATTCCAGTTCGCGATTGCTGGCCTCCAGCTCGCTGCTGCGTTCGGCCACCAGTTCTTCCAGGTGGTCACGGTAGCCGCGCAATTCCGAATCCGCCTGTTTTTGTTTCGCCAGCGAACTGCGCAGCAGGAACAGCAACCTGCCGACCACCACACCCCCGATCAACAGCGTCAGCACCACGGTGCGCGTTATGTTCCTGTTACTTGACTGCTCCATCAGTGACAGTTGCTGGCCGATTTTTGCCGCTTCCTTGATATGCAACCGGTCGAGCTGTTCAACCCTGTTTTGAGCGTGCATCATCGCCACAGCAAATTTTCTGCCGGCTTCTGCCTGGTTTGCGCCGGCTGTCTCCTCAAGCATGCGCTCCAGCCTGAAAATACTGTCGTGCAGTTGCACGGTTGAAGATTCGAACACGATGCCGGGCATACCGCTCTGCCGCTCCTCGACAGCTTCAAGTCGTGTTTTGATCAGGTACAGGTGAGGGCTAAGCTGATCGCGGTTCACGCCGCGCAGGAACTGAATGTCGGTTATATCCTTCCCTAACGCCACCGACAACTCGTCACGGAGAATGTCCTTTTCGATTTCATCGAGTTCCTGGCCAATGACATTCAGGGCAACAATCGACGGCAGGTGGAACGCCGTTAATTGCCGCTCGAGCTGCAACGTTTTCTTGTTTTGCCCATACAGATAGGCGACCAGCAGCAACGCCACCACCGTTATTGAAAAGGTGATGCCGTAAACGTAACGCGGCACCGCCTCGAGATCGCTGGTTATTTTCATTCGTTATTGTTTGTATCTTCGATAAGTCCCAGTTTGCGCCCAACCGCTTCGAGTGCCACAAAATCTCCCTCGGTAGCCGGCAGGTAGAGCCGCCCGCCTGTGGCACGCAGTATTTCTTCTTGCTCGGGTTTATTCGGTGATAGCTGTAAAAACCCCTGTAAAAGCCGTTCGTATACGGCCTCGGGAACACGCGGGTTCACGGCCCAGACATAGTCGGCGTAATGCGGTGTGTCCCACAGGCTACGGACCTGCTCCGGTGTTATAGCCCCCTGCTCGTACAGGCGGGAAACCACGATTGCGTTAGCCACGCCCAGGTCAGCCTGGCCATTGGCTACCCACTCCACGGTGCGGTCATGCGCGCCGGAATAAAGCACCTCGGAAAAAAACTCTTCCGGGTTAATGCCCTGCTCAAGGAGAAAATGCCTTGGCATGAGATGCCCTGATGTGGACAGGCGTGAACCGAAGGTAAACACTTTATCTTTGAAATCCCGGATGGAGACCGCCTCGCTATCTCCCCGCACCACGAAAGTACTGGTGAAACTCGCATCCACATCGCGCATGACCAGGGGACGTGCCCCATCCGCCAGGCGCGCCCTTACAAAGGCGAAACCGCCAAAACGGGCCAGGTCGAGTTCATTGCGGTGAAACCGCTGGAGGAGATCTTCATAGTCTTTTGCCAGGATGAATTCGTAGGGCAACCCTGTCTCCTGCGACAGGTAATCAAGCAGCGGCGTGAACCGCTTGCGCAGCTCGGCTTCCGACTGGTCGGGCAATACCGATATCCTCAACCTGTCCATAGTGAGGGATTCGTCATCATTGCCGGAACACCCGCCAAGCAGGGACAGCAGTAACGCAACTATTGCCAGCGGTTTGATATATGCCACAGTCCTGCTCCCTGGAAGTTGCTTCCTTTTCCTCATTATCACAGCTTACTTCAATTATTGCGCCTTGCGGAACAGTCTGCGGGTATAAAAACCTTATGCTTCTCAGGCCCATACGCCGGATTATTCACTGAAATAGTGCTAAGCCCTTTCAATAACAGGCCGATAGACACCTTATATTTGGAATTCTCTTTATAGGATATTGATCTGTTGGACCGCTCGAAGCTAGCCCCTGCCTGGATTCTGATTGCAACGGTTTATTACCTTGCGGCAAAACTGGGGCTTTTACTCGCTTTTGAGCAGGCCAACACCAGTCCGGTGTGGCCACCTACCGGTATTGCCATAGCTGCTGTTCTTTTCTGGGGTCTCCGCGCCTGGCCGGGCATCTTTGCCGGTGCCCTGGCTGCCAACCTGTCCACCGGGTTGACGCTGCCGCCCGCGCTTGGCATCGCCACCGGCAACACCCTGGAGGCGGTTGCAGCCGGCTATGTGCTGCTGAGTTTCGCGAACAGTTACCCCTTCCGCAAGGTCAGGCACGTCATCCTGTTTACGGCTGTTGTCCTCACGGCAACCGCTATCAGTGCGACTGTCGGCGTAGGCAGCCTGCTCATGGCAGGTGTGGTGAATCAGCAGGCAATTGCAACGCTATGGGGAACCTGGTGGATAGGAGACGTGGTCGGTGGCCTGGTACTGACACCGTTCCTGTTGACCTGGGCGCTGCGTCCCGACATCAGTCTGTATACATGCCGAAAGATGGAGACGCTGGCCTTTACCGTCTGCACATTACTGTGTGCTGCACTGGTATTCGGCAAGTGGTTTTATGTTGGTGACAACCATTACCCGCTGTCGTTCGTCTTCATTCCTCTGCTGGTCTGGACCGCCTTCCGCTTCCGCCAGCACGATGCGACGCTTTTCATTATGGCGCTAACAGGCATATCGATTTATGCCACCCTGCATGGACTGGGGCCGTTTGTCAGGGACTCGGCAAACGAATCGCTGCTGTTGCTGCAAAGCTTCATGAGTGTCGTCGTCGTAACCACCCTGCTGCTGGCGGCCGCGGTCGATGAACGCAACCTGTCCTATGCCAGTTTAAAAAATATCCGCCGGAAACTCGAACAGCACGTTGCACAACGCACCAGTGCCTTGCAGGAAAGCAACACTGCGCTGGAAGCAGAAGTGGAAGTGCGCGAGCATACCGAACATGCATTGCGCACCCTGCTCGGGGCCAGTGCCACGCATACCGACGAAGCGTTCTTTCGCAAGTGCGTCAAGGATCTCAGCACGCTGTACGGCACTGCGTTTGCCTTTGTTGGTGTGTTTACCGATGACACGAAGCGCTCTATCCGGACGTTGGCCGTGTGGGCCGGCGACGACTTTGCCGACAACTTCACATACGACCTGGATGGCACCCCCTGCCAGGACGTGCTGAACCTGGACATGGAACTGGTACCCTGCGACGCCGCGCAGCAATACCCGCATGATGAAATGCTGATCCAGATGGGCATCGACAGCTATTTCGGTGCACCACTCATTTCGCCGTCGAACAAGCTGATGGGCCTGGTCGCAGTCATGGGTAGCAAACCGATGTCGCTGCAACACTGGATCAGACCCGTGCTTGGCATTTTTGCCAACCGCCTGGCCTTGGAGATCGAGCGCAAAACCGCCGAGGACGAACTCAAGCTGGCGGCCAGTGTATTCAATGAAAACGTCGAAGCCATCATGATCGCTGACCGGGACACCCATATCCTGCGCATAAACCCGGCGTTCTGCCGGATTACCGGCTACAGTGCTGACGAGGCCATCGGCCAGCCCATCAGCCTGATGAAATCCGGTCGCCAGGACCGCGACTTTTACGCCCAGTTCTGGCAGGCGCTGATAGACGACAATGTCTGGCAGGGCGAGATCTGGAACCGGCGCAAAGATGGCGCCATCATTCCTGTCTGGCAGACTATTTCGGTGGTACGCGATGCTGCCGGCGAAATCGATCACTTCATCAGTATTTTCAGCGATATCTCGGAAAAGAAAATGTCCGAGGAGCGCATCTACCACCTGGCACACTACGATACTCTCACCGGCCTGCCCAACCGCACGTCTTTCCAGAACCAGTTCGAAGGTGCGCTGCTACATGCAGAGCGACACGGCCGCCACGTTGCGTTGCTGTTCCTCGACCTGGATCAGTTCAAGTTGATCAACGACGCTGCCGGACATCCGGCGGGCGACGAACTGCTCAAACAGGTAGCGCTGCGTCTCAAGGAAACTATCCGCGATGAAGATATCGTTGCGCGCCTCGGCGGTGACGAATTCACGGTGTTGCTTGACGACATCCAGTCTGTTGAAGACGCCGGTCTCGTGGCAGAGAAGATTCTGCAGCAACTTGCCAAGCCGTTCCGGCTCACTCATGCAGAACTGGTAGCCACTGCCAGCATTGGTATCAGCCTGTATCCGGACGATGGTAATGATGCCTCCACACTGTTGAAGAACGCAGACACTGCCATGTACCGCGCCAAGGAAAAGGGCCGCAACAATTACCAGTTCTTCACTTCGGAAATGAATACCCGGGCACTGGAACGCCTGAGCCTGGAAGGCGCGCTGCGCACCGCACTTAAAAGAAACGAGTTCCTGCTCCACTACCAGCCACAGGTGGATATGCAGTCGGGCAAAATCATTGGCCTGGAAGCGCTGGTGCGCTGGCAACATCCCGAGCAGGGCCTGATACCCCCCGGCGTTTTCATTCCGGTCGCCGAAGACAGCGGGCTTATTGTGCAGCTGGGTGAATGGGTGCTGAAAGAAGCCTGTACCCAGCACAGCCGCTGGATGAACGAGGGCCTGCCGCCAGTATCTATTTCTGTAAACCTGTCAGGCCGACAGTTTGTACGCCAGGACTTGCTGGGCATGGTGCAGAGAATAATAACTGACACCGGCATAGAACCGCGCTACCTGGAACTCGAACTGACTGAAAGCACCATCATGGAACACGTGAACGATACTATTGAAACACTTCTGGCGTTGCGCAAACTGGGCGTGCACTTGTCTATCGATGATTTTGGCACTGGCTACTCGTCCATGGCTTACCTGAAACGTTTTACTATCGACAAGCTGAAAATCGACCAGTCATTTGTGCGCGACCTCGCCATCGATTCAGACGACGCGGCGATCGTCACCGCCACCATCGCCATGGCGCACGCCCTGAAACTCACTGTCATCGCCGAAGGTGTGGAAACAGAACAGCAGTTACAGTTCCTTAAAGACAACGGCTGCGAACAAATGCAGGGCTACTACTTCAGCCGCCCCGTACCTGCCGGGGAAGCAACCGAGCTGTTGCGTTCCCGCCGTCGTTTGGCCATCAGGACAGCGGATGAGCCAATACCCAGCACCGTAGCCCTGTCGCTAAACTGAACAAGACCCCGCAGGATCGCCGCCCTTACAACCGGGCGTCGTGGAACTGCAGTGCTGCGAGGCGGGCGTATAACCCGTTCTCCTCTACCAGTTCATCGTGACGACCGCTGGCAACGATACGTCCGTGATCGATCACCAGGATCTTGTCGACTTTACGCACCGTCGCGAGACGATGTGCAATAACCAGCGAGGTGCGCGCCTGCATCAGTTGTTCGAGTGCATCCTGCACCAGGCGTTCGCTCTCGGCATCGAGGGAACTGGTGGCTTCATCAAGCAGCAGTACGGCCGGGTCACGCAGTATGGCACGGGCGATGGCGATGCGCTGACGTTGTCCACCGGACAGACGGATGCCGCGTTCACCGAGGAAGGTATTGAAGCCCTGCGGTAACTGGTCGAGAAATTCCGTCGCGTGCGCGGCATCGGCGGCATGGCGTACGTCTTCATCGTTTACATCGGGAAGTCCGTAACGGATGTTCTCCCAGGCATCGGCGCCGAAGATGACCGGGTCCTGTGGCACCAGTGCCATACGCTGACGCAGCTGCTGCGGATCGGCTGCACGGATATCGACACCGTCGAAACGAATGCTGCCGGCGTCCGGATCATAAAAGCGCAACAGCAATTGCAGCACCGTTGACTTGCCGGCGCCCGACGGCCCCACCAGCGCAACTTTCTCACCCGGTTTCAACGACAGTGACAACTCGCTGAGCGCCGGGCTATCGGGTCGCGAGGGATAACGGAAAGTGACATCGTCCAGCTGCACCTCGCCACGCGCGGGTTCGGGCAGTGCCACGGGAACAGCCGGCGGGGATATGCCGGGCTCGGTGTTGAGCAGTTCCAGCAGACGTTCAGCGGCACCGGCGGCGCGCAGCAGCTCACCGGCCACCTCGCTCAGCGCACCCACCGAACCGGCGACCAGCAAGGCATAAAACACAAAGGCGGAAAGCTGCCCGCCACTGATGCGCCCGGCCAGTACATCATGGCCGCCCGCCCACAACACGATACTGACAGCGATAAATGTCAGCAGCATTACCGTGGCAGTGAGCAACGCGCTGATGCGGGTGCGGCTGATGGCAGCATCAAAGGCGGCCTCCACCTGTTCGCCATAACGCTGGCGATCGATGCGTTCATGGCAGAACGCCTGAACGGTGCGGATGCCGTACAACACTTCATCAACAAAGGCACCGATATCGGCAATCCGGTCCTGGCTGGTACGCGACAGGCTGCGCACCCGGTGCCCGAGCAGCCACAACGGTATTACCGCCAGTGGAACGCCAAGCAATACCAGCAACGCGAGCTTGCCACTGGTGATAGTCAGCATCACCAGCCCGCCACTGATCAGCAGTGCATTACGCACCGCAATCGCCAGTGTCGAACCGACTACAACCTGCAGCAGTGAGGTATCGGTGGTCAGGCGCGAGATCACTTCACCGGTGCGCGTGACTTCAAAGAATGCCGGTTCCAGCCTGAGCACCTGGGCAAACACCGCCTTGCGGATATCGGCCACAACACGTTCACCGATCCAGGTGACCAGGTAGACCCGGGCCGCAACCGAGGCTGCCATTACCGTGACAACAACCAGGAACAGCAACAGCGCCTGGTTCAGGGCCGTACTCGAACCACTGCTCAGGCCGTAATCGACAACCCGTTGCAGGACAACACCGAAACCGAGCACCGCAGCGGCCGCAATCAGCAGCGCGACTGCCGCGCCCAGCACGGCACTGCGGTAGGGACGCATAAAGGCAAACAGCTGCGCCAGTACGCGAAGGTCGCGGCTGGGTGGGCGTTGTTCGGTTATTGTATTCTGTTTGTTTCTGGGCATGTGGTTGTGTTGGAGGTCCGTTATTGCATTCTTGTTCAGGCCGGTGTCACATTGTGCGCCGTGCTTTATTGGTAAGCCAGCTGCAGCGACAGGTTTAGACCTGTTCCCTTTACCCTGTAGAATGCTTACCTCAAGAACAAGCGGAGTTTTACGGATGAGCCGAAACAAAACTGCCCTGCACGCCTGCGGCAAGCTGCTGCTGCCCTGCTGCCTGCTGGCGTTTCACTCCACCGGCGTGCTCGCGCAGACAGCGGCTTTCAAGGAATGCGTGCTGGAGTTGATGGAAAGCGCGGCCAGCGATGTAACCGTCGGTGCTATCCGCGAGACCTGTATGGCTGCCGAAGAGCCGGTTGCCCCCGCTGCCAGTGCCGAACCGGCAGCCGTTCCGGAAGCACACAAATCAGCGATCGATCGCCGGCTGGCGATGGAGGGTGCCACCGAGGTGGTCCCGTTCGTGATGACACCTCACAAGCCCAATTACATTATCTATTCGTATAACTTCAAGGATTACGTGAATCCACGTGCCAATCCTCAACCGGATGAGAATGAACCCAATAAGCATTCGGAGGTGGATTTCCAGGTCAGCATCAAGTTTCCGGTGTGGAGAAACATGTTCAATACCAAGACCCATCTGTTTGCTGCCTACACCAACCGTTCTTTCTGGCAGGTGTTCGACCACAACGATTCTTCGCCGTTTCGTGAAACCGACCATGAGCCGGAGTTATGGCTTTCGCACCGAACCCGCTGGAAAATGTTCGGCCTGACCAACAGGCTGATTCAGGCAGGTTTCGTGCATCAGTCCAACGGGCGCAGCGGTGAAGTGTCGCGTAGCTGGAATCGCGTCTATGCCAATATGATTTTCGAACGCGGTAATTTTTATTTCGGTGTGAAACCCTGGCTGCGTATCCAGGAAGACAGGGAGGACGATGATAATCCGGATATCGAGGATTACCTTGGTTACTTCGAATTCCAGGGGATCTATAACCGCAACAAGAGCAACTACGGCCTGTTTTTCCGTAACACGCTGAAGGACGGATATCGCGGTGCTGTTCAGCTCGACTGGGGCTTCCCGGTTCATGACCACTTGCGGGGTTACGTCCAGTACTTCTACGGCTACGGGGAAAGCCTGATCGACTACAACAACAAAGTGAATAAACTGGGCATCGGTATAAAACTGACTGACTGGCTGTAGAAGCCGAACAGCGCAAAACTGATCTATAGATAAATTTTCCTGATATTTTGACCGGGAAGTTGTCCACAATTACTGTGGATAACTATGTGGATTAAACCGGCCTATGGGCACGGAACCCTGAAAAAACAGGCATTTCGTTTAACTTGCCTATTTTATCATCAATAAAATGATTATTTTATATTACAATTGGTTACATGACTTTTGTCGAGAATAAATAAAGTGACAGTCGTTTCATACAGACATTTGTTTACCGTTTGGTTACGGCTGTGAATAAGAAATTCTTTTATGGAACTAAACGCACACAAGAATCAAGCTATTCTTTTGTCTATTCGCTCGAGATTACCCGCCCACCCTCGCGTATATTTGGGTCGCATGCCATCTTCGCCAAACCGCATTCAGAGTGTGCTGCTTGATCCCCTGGGTTTCGTTGGCAGTATTCTTTCCGGATTCCGGGCCAACCAGGGTTTCCTGCTGGCCGGTGCGGTAGCTTATTATACGCTGTTATCGATCGTGCCTATGTTTGCACTGATACTGGTGGTGCTGTCACAGGTGATCGAACCGCAACGTCTGCTGGATATCACCCAGGGTTACCTGTCTCTGGTCGCTCCCGGCAAGGCACCGGCACTAGTGGCGCAGATAGAAGTCTTCATCAATAACTGGAAGCTGGTGGGTATGGTGGGCCTGGCGGTGATGCTGTTTTTCAGTTCGCTGGCGTTTACCGTGCTGGAAAATGCGATGTGTGTGATCTTTCATCACCGCGTGACGATCCAGCGCCGCCATTTTCTGATATCCGCCTTCCTGCCCTATATTTATATGCTGTTGCTGGGCCTGGGCCTGCTGGTCGTCAGTGTGGTCAGCGGCAGTCTTGATGCCATGGAAAAAAGCGGTGTGGGAGTTGAGGTGTTCGGCCTGCACTGGGCGCTCAGCGGCCACGGGACGACCTTCATGTATGTTGTGGGTATGATCGGTGAGGTGTTGTTGCTGACATCACTCTACCTGGTGATGCCGGTGGGCCGGCTGGCCTGGCATCATGCGCTGATTGGCGGTGTCACAGCTGCGTTGCTGTGGGAACTGACACGGCATTTCCTCATCTGGTATTTCTCAACGCTGTCGTTTGTGAATGTGATCTATGGGACACTGGCCACCGCAGTGGTCATTCTGCTTAGCCTGGAAGCCGCCGCGCTTATTCTTTTGCTGGGTGCGCAGGTGATTGCCAGTTATGAGCGGCTCGGTGTCGAGGATGACCAGGGGCTGCAGACTTGACCGGTACGGTTCCCATCACACTGATAAGAGAGTGATGGCACGCGAATGAAGCATTCCCTGCTGGAGTCCTATGTCGGCTGGCTGGAGCGCGCACGCTGGCTGGTTGTCGCCGGTGTCGTTGTGATTGCGCTGGCTGCCGCCCTGGGGATACGCCTGCTGACTTTCGACGCCAGTTACGAAGCCTTTTTCTCCGAACGCAACCCGCAGCTTTCCGCACACCACGCTTTTCAGCGGATCTATTCGCGCAGCGATAATATTCTTGTCGTGCTGGCCCCGGCCAAAGGTGGCGTGTTTACCCGCGAAACGTTATCGGCCATCGAATGGCTGACCGAACGTGCCTGGCAGGTTCCCTGGTCGCGACGTGTCGACTCAGTCACCAATTTCCAGTACACGGAAGCCGACGGCGACGACCTGTATGTTCACGACCTGGTGGAAAATGCTGGCACACTCAGTGATGCGGAGATCGCCGCGACCAGGCGCGTGGCACTGGAAGAGCCTCTGCTGGTGAATCGCCTGATCTCACCCGATGGCCTGGTCAGCGGAGTGAATATCACCCTGCAGATCGAACAGGGCGACGCAGACAAAACCACCGAAACCATGAATTTCACCACTGCACTGCGCGATACGTTCAGGCAACGTTACCCCGATATCGACGTCTATATGACCGGTGGTGTGGTCATGGACCACGCCTTCCCGCAGGCAACACTTGATGACATGGGCACGCTGGTGCCATTGGTCTATGTCGTAATCTTCCTGACCATGCTGCTGCTGTTGCAATCGGTGACCGCTACGCTGGCCACAGCACTGGTACTGGTAATGGCGGCCAGTACCGGCATGGGCCTGGCCGGGTGGCTGGGCATTGCACTGACCCCGCCCTCGGTGGGTGCGACGACCATTATCATGACGCTGGCGGTCGCCGACAGTATTCATATCCTTATTACGCTGACGCATGCGCTGGCGCGCGGCCTGGACCGCCGGGCAGCGGTACTGGAGAGTCTGCGTGTCAATGTACAGCCAGTGACACTGACCAGCATCACCACTGCCATCGGCTTTCTGAGCATGAATTTTTCCGATGCACCGCCGTTCCACGATCTCGGCAATATTACCGCCATGGGTGTACTGGCTGCCTGGTTCTATTCCCTGACCCTGCTGCCGGTGATATTGCTGATGCTGCCCCTGAAAGTACGCCGTGAGAAGATGCGCGGTGCATTCATGCAGGCACTCGGCGACTTTGTCGTGCATTATCGCCACGCGCTGCTATGGGGCATGGGGGTTATGATCCTGGCAGTCGGCGCATTTATCCCGCGTTTGGAGATCAACGACCAGTTCGTGCAATACTTCGACAGCTCCATGGAATTCCGCCGCGACACCGATTTCACCACCACACATCTGACCGGCATCGCTCAACTGGAGTACTCACTCAGCGCCGGCACACCCTCGGGCATCAACGAACCCGGCTACCTTCAGCATCTGAAAGCCTTTTCCGACTGGTTCGAACAGCAACCGGAGACCGTGCACGTCAACAGCCTGCACCTGCTCCATGAACGCCTGAACATGAATCTGCACGGTGATGACCCCGCCTGGTACCGGCTGCCGGACTCACGCGAGCTGGCTGCCCAGTATCTGTTGCTCTACGAGTTTTCGCTGCCCTACGGGCTTGATCTCAACGATCAGATCAATGTCGAAAAATCGGCCACCCGCTTTACGGTGACGACGCACGATATTTCCACCCGTGAAATCAGGGCCCTCGAAGCACGCGCCGAAGACTGGATGCGTACCCACCTGCCCGCACATATGCAGACCCACGCCACCGGGCCGTCCATCATGTTTGCCTATATTTCAGAGCGCAACATTCGCACCATGATGTGGGGTACGGCATTAGCGGTGCTGTTAATCGTCACTACATTGATCATCGCCTTGCGCAGTCTCAAGCTGGGATTGTTAAGCCTGTTTCCCAACCTGATTCCCGCGGTACTGGCTTTTGGTACCTGGGCGCTTACCGTGGGCCAGGTGGGACTGGTGGTATCCGTGGTATTTGCCATGGCGCTGGGTATTATCGTTGACGATACGGTGCATTATCTGAGCAAGTACCTCCACGCCAGGCGCGCGAAAGGCCTGTCGTCGGCCGATGCCGTGCGTTATGCCTTCAACACCGTGGGAACGGCGCTGTGGGTTACTTCTGTGATTCTCGCCGGTGGCTTTTCCCTGCTCGCGTTTTCACCGTTTCAGCTCAACCAGCACACCGGCCTTTTGATGGCTGTTACTATCGGCTATGCACTGGTGGCGGATTTTTTCTTTTTGCCACCTCTGCTAATGGCAATGGACAAAAACAAACGCCCGCCGAAGCCGGTTAAACAAGCGTCTTAGGCATCACCTGAACTGCGGAGCAACATGCATCAACCCGCCCAGCTAAAACGCGGCCTGTCGCTCTGGCTTCTCGTCTTCTACGGTCTGGGCAACATTCTCGGTGCCGGCATCTACGTGCTGGTCGGCAAGGTGGCGGGAAGCGCAGGCCTGTTCGCACCCATCGCCTTTTTCGTGGCATCGCTGGTGGCTGCGTTTACGGCACTGACTTACGCAGAACTGGTGGCACGCTACCCCCTCAGTGCGGGCGAGGCGGTTTACGTGCAAAAAGGACTGCGGCTGCCGGCGTTGTCGGTTGTGGTTGGACTGTTGATTGTGTTGATGGGTTCGGTATCGGCGGCCACCATCGCCCGCGGATTTATCGGTTACCTCGATATCCTGATCGAATTGCCTGACGCCCTGGCCATTACACTACTGGTGTTTGTACTCGGTGCAACAGCCATCTGGGGAATTGTGGAATCGGTAACCATCGCGGCATTGGTCACTTTGATCGAACTCCTGGGTCTGGGCCTGGTGCTCGCGGTAGCCGGCGATAATCTGTTCACTATCCCTGACCGGCTGCCGGAACTGCTTCCGCCGATGGACCCGGTAATCTGGCAAGGCATCATGCTGGGTGCGTTCCTTGCGTTTTATGCCTTCGTTGGTTTTGAAGACATGGTCAATGTGGCCGAAGAGGTCAGAAACCCGGTGCGCAATGTCCCCCTGGCTATCCTGCTCGCACTCGGGATCACAACACTCCTGTATGCTGCGGTCAGTCTTGCTGCCATTCTGACGGTGGCGCCGGAACAGCTTGCGGCCAGTAACGCGCCACTGGCAACGGTCTACGAACAGGCCACCGGCAGCAAACCCGTGGTCCTCAGTATCATCAGCATCTTTGCGGTGGTGAATGGCGCACTCATCCAGATCATTATGAGCTCACGCATTCTTTACGGCATGAGCCGGCAGGGCTGGCTCCCTGCCCTGTTTGGCCGGGTCTGGAGCACAACACAAACGCCGGTGGCTGCCACCGTCGCGGCTGCCGCTACCGTGCTGGTGCTGGCGCTCTGGCTGCCACTCGTGACACTGGCAAAGTCGACGAGTTTTCTGGTACTGATTGTCTTCACCCTTATGAACCTGTCGTTACTGCGCATCAAGTTGCGTGATCCCCACCCCGAAGGCATACGCGTGGTTCCTCAATGGGTACCGGCAGGCGGCATCATCGCGAGTCTTGGCTTGCTCCTGTTTCAGCTATACGCCGGCTAGGGCCAGATACCGCGTAACAGCGTGGCTTCTGTCACACGTTCGATGGCGATAGCCAGGGCTATGGTACGAAAATCCGGGATGTCCTCGCTCGCAGTGTCCGCTGTTTCTGCATCTTCGGGTGATTGTTCGCCGACTACATAGGATTGCCAGCGGTTAAAGACGGTGTCCACCGCTATGCTCATGCTGGACTGGAGCTTTGCGTCGACCTGTTCAGCATCCCACTGCTCGTTTGCCTGGTTTTGCACCCACTCGTAGTAGCTCACGGTGACGCCACCGGCATTGGCCACAATGTCCGGCAAGACGTAAATGCCCCGCTTTTTCAGCACCTCGTCGGCGGCCGGTGTGGTCGGATTATTAGCACCTTCAACGATCAAACTGGCCTTGATATTGCCCGCGTTACCGGCATGGATCTGGTAACCCAGCGCGGCTGGCATCAGGATGTCGCATTCGAGTTCGAGTAACTCTGCGTTGGTGATTGTCATCGTGTCCGGCATGCCGACTACCGTGCCATGTTCCGACTTGAACGCCTCGACATCAGACGGGTCGAGTCCTGCCTCACGATAGACGCCACCCTGGCTGTCACTGATGGCGATAATCCTTGCGCCATCGCGGAAAAACGCCTTTGCGGCCATTGCGCCGACATCGCCAAACCCCTGTATCGCCACGTGCGCCCCGGCGAGATCCTGCTGCCCCGGTATCAGCGCCTTGGACAAAAAACGCCTGGCCGCATACACACAGCCGTACCCTGTGGCTTCATGACGCCACCAGGACCCGCCCATGCCTATCGGTTTGCCGGTCACTACCGGGCGGTTGTTATGGTTGGGATGAAGTACATCATAGGTGTCGAAGATCCAGGCCATGGTCTGTTCGTTGGTGTACAGGTCGGGCGCCGGAATATCGGTGTAGGGCCCGATCACGTCAGCCATCTCGGCGGTAAAGCGCCGGGTAATGCGCCTGAGTTCACTTTCAGTGAGATTTTTCACATCACACACCACACCGCCCTTGGCACCGCCGAAGGGAATATTCACCAGCGCGCATTTCCAGGTCATCAGCTTCGCCAGCGATATCACCTCTTCCATGGTGACATCGGGGTGGTAACGTATGCCGCCCTTGCCGGGTCCGAAAACGCGATTGTGAACTACGCGATACGCCTGGAAGGTTTCCACCGATCCGTCGTCCAGCTCGACGGGAAAATTTATAACGTTGATCCGCTTCGGTTGTTTGAGAAAATCAACCAGGCCTTTTTTCAGGTGCTGAATAAGGTGCGTGGCCTTCTCGAACTGTTGCTCGCTGATAACGACTGGATCGAAACTTTCCTCGTCTGCCTGGTTGTCGGTTTGCTTGTCTGACATCAGCCGCTGGCCCTCTCCTGTTCAGTATGAACCCGATTATAGTGGAGTAAGCTGTGGCCAGAGCACATTTTTCCCTAATATAGCCTGAGTGCCCCCGGCATCTGCTCCACGCAACAACAAAGGGCCTGCCTGGTTGGTATACTTACAGCATACTTCGAGTCCTATGGCGAGACAGATCATGAAAATACTGATGAAGGCAGGTGTACTAGGCCTGTTTTTTCTCACTGGCTGCAGCACCCTGACCGTGCAGAGCGACTATGAAACCACATATGATTTTTCGACCCTCAGAACCTATGCATGGCTCGAGAGTAAAGTGCCCAGCAAGGATATCCGCATCAATAACAGCCTGATCATCAACCGGGTTATGAATGCGGTTAACAGTAACCTGCAATCCAGGGGCTATACACTGGTAGACAAGGATAAGGCCGACTTCCATGTGAACTGGTTTGGCGGCATTGAAAACAAGATACGCCAGGAAACCATTAATACCTTCTACGGGGACATGGGTTACGATTCTCGCAACTGGGGCTATAGAGGCTACTGGCCTGGCATCCGGACTTATACTTTCGAATACCAGCAAGGCACACTGATCATCGATATCGCTGACAGTAACAGCAAGCAGTTGATATGGCGTGGCACAGGCCGGGAATACCTGGAAGAGAACAGAACCCCTGAACAGATCACGGAAGGTATAAACACTACCGTTACTGCGATCCTGAATCGCTTCCCTCCCGACACCGTCAAGGCGCCAGACGCTCAATAACCCACTGCGCGTTTTCGTTCAGGCGATAAATGAAACGATCGTGCAAGCGACTGTCTCTGGCCTGCCAGAACTCGACGGTCTCCGGTGAGACCCGATAACCACCCCAGAAAGATGGCAGCGGGATCTCTCCGTCCAGAAACTTGTGCTTCATCTGGTCGAACATGCCGTCGAGAATAGCGCGCGATTTGATCACCTTGCTTTGATGTGAAGCCCAGGCGCCAATCTGGCTGCCGCGCGGCCGGGTTGCAAAATAGCCCACCGATTCGGCCGTGGGTATTTTTTCCGCCGTGCCGGTCACTTTCACCTGCCGCCCCAGTTCCTGCCAGGGAAATAGCAGGCTCACCCTGCTGTTAGCCGCGATCTGTGCCGCTTTACGGCTGGAATAATTGGTGAAAAACACGAAACCTTTTTCGTCAAACAACTTTAGCAGGACCATACGCTGCCAGGGCTGACCCTGCGCATCAACTGTTGCCAGCGACATTGCTCCCGGTTCAGCACTTTCGGTCTCGATCGTCTGCGCATACCATTGTTCGAACTGTTTAACCGGATCAGCATCCAGATCTGCCCTGACCAGCCCTTTCGCCATTAACTCACGACGCAATGTCTCGCTGTTCATAGATAAAACACCACCTGTAATTTGTTTCTTATCGTTTCAGGGTACTAAAAAACAAAGCGGAAGGCACAATTAACCATCCGTACTTGCGTGCCAGTACTGGTGAGCGAATAATCACGCCCCTGATTTCGTACACACATTAAGTATCTGGAGGTAAGACCCGGTGCCAAGCAAGATGTTGATTATGATGACCAGTGGCCCTGATACACCAACACGGCTGGGAACACCGTTTCATCAGGCCATGACCGCCGTGGCACTGGATGCCGAAGAGGTCACTATCGTATTTACAATGGAAGGCACCCGTTTGCTGGAGAAAGGTGTGGCGGAAAACGTATATGCCAAACAAGGCTCTGGTAGCAGCGTCTACGAATCCATTCAAAACGCCAAGGCGTGTGACGTCAATATGTACGTATGTCCGTCATCGCTGGAGCTGCATGACCTTACACTGGAAGACTGTATTCCCGAACTCGACGGCGCCATGGGTGCGGCAGGTTATGCCACCATGGGGTTACAGGATGACGTAGTGGTATTCTGCTACTAGCGAGGGCTGAGCCCTACTTTAACGCCGGGTGATCCTTGGGCAGTTGCTTGGAAACCCAGATCGCCAGGCGGTGTCGCATGGACTTCTGGGAAACCTGTTCCTCCGGCAGGGGCTGGATCAGTTTGTCATGTACCAGCAACCGGTATATGTACTCGATCTTGGCCGTTGCCGAGTCTGTCGGCTCGAACTCCACCACCCCACGCTCCTCGCCGTACGCCACGCCGGCGCGAATCGCTTCCTTAACCAGTTCGGCTTCGTGCTTTAGTTTTTTCACGGATTCACGGGTTCCCTGTATCGGCTTGATGCTGGAACATCGGTCATAAATGGAATTGGCCCAGTTTAACGCTGAATTCTCCCACTTCCTACGGCCGCGGAACTTTTTCTCCGTTAATCATCGATCAACAGGTGGCCCAGGTAGGCGAAAATGCCAATCATGATACCGGTAAGAAACTGGGCGTGTACCAGGTAGGCGAGCTTTTTCAACTCCCTGGGAGAATAGCGCCAGGAGAGAAACAGACCGAACAGGCCCTGCCAGACGACCAGTGCAAGCACTGCGGGGAAAAACAGAATGTGCATGGGCAGGCCCATTAGCCCGATATGTACCAGGATGATAGCGACGGTAGCGATGCCGACATAAATGTGGGTACGATCCAGCAGGCTCAGCAAGTGCTGCATACCCGGCGCACTGAGCGGTTGCGAGTAGTCGGGCAATATTCGACGCGCGATCGGGCCCTTGCCGACAACCAGTTTCAACAAGGTACGTGCATAGATAAACAGC
>JBHPFC010000025.1:0-37038 GCA_042576405.1 Pseudomonadota bacterium
GCGGAAAAAATCGGCAAACAGACACGCAAGGATTTCCCGGGTGGCATACCCTCCTTCGGTACCGACGCCCTCCGTTTCACCTTTGCCGCCATGGCCTCAACCGGGCGTGACATTAACTTCGACCTGAACCGTATCGAAGGCTACCGTAACTTCTGCAACAAGCTCTGGAATGCAGCCCGGTACGTGTTAATGAATACCGAAGACCAGGACTGCGGACAGAACGGTGGTGAAGTCGAACTCAGCAGCGCTGATCACTGGATCAACTCCCTGTTGCAACAGACCGAGAGTCGAGAACGGCCAGAGCGCCGAGCTGAACCAGGTATCCAGCACGTCTTCGTCCTGGCTGAGTATTACGTCGTCATCAAGTGCATGTTGTTTACGTACGTCCGCTTCACTGCGGCCGACGTAAATATTTTCCTCGGCATCGTACCAGGCGGGAATGCGGTGGCCCCACCAGATCTGTCGCGAGATGCACCAGTCCTGGATGTTGCGCATCCATTCGTAGTAGGTGTTTTTCCAGTTGTCGGGCACGAAGCGGATGTCGCCATTTTCCACGGCCTTGATGGCGGGGTCAGCGAGTGGCTGGATTTTTACGTACCACTGGTCGGTGAGAAACGGTTCAACTACCGAATTGGAGCGGTCGCCGCGCGGCACCATCAGTTTGTGTGGATCGATTTTCTCCAGCAGGTCCTCTGCTTCCAGGTCGGCTACTGCCTGCTTGCGTGCCTTGAAGCGGTCCATGCCGATGTAGGCTGCGGGTATCAGCGAGCCTTCATCAGTTTCATTATCGCGTACCGCGGCATCGATGGTGAAGATATTGATCAGGCCGCCGTGGGGTTGTTCTGAAATCGCCACTTCATCACGGTGGCGCTGCCACACGGCATAGTCGTTGAAGTCATGTGCCGGGGTGATTTTCACGCAGCCGGTACCGAACTCGGGATCGACGTAGTCGTCGGCAATAATCGGAATGCGACGCCCTGTCAGTGGCAGTTCAACAAACTCGCCGAGCAGGTGTTTGTAGCGGTCATCACCGGGGTGCACGGCCACCGCACAGTCCCCCAGCAGGGTTTCCGGGCGGGTAGTGGCGACCACCAGGTGTCCGGTGCCGTTGGTCAACGGGTAGCGCATGTGCCACAGGTGGCCGTTTTCTTCTTGTGACAGCACTTCGAGATCCGAGATGGCGGTGTGCAACACCGGGTCCCAGTTGACCAGGCGCTTGCCACGGTAAATCAGGCCTTCTTCATACAAGCGCACGAAGACTTCTTTCACCGCGTCTGACAGGCCGTCGTCCATGGTGAAGCGTTCGTTCTGCCAGTCGACCGAGGTGCCCATGCGTCGCAGCTGGCGGGTGATATGTCCGCCGGAGGTTTTCTTCCATTCCCACACGCGTTCGATGAAGGCGTCGCGGCCGAGGTCATGGCGCGTTTTGCCTTCGGCCTCGAGCTGACGTTCCACCACCATCTGGGTGGCGATGCCGGCGTGGTCGCTGCCCGGCTGCCACAGGGTATTGCGGCCGCGCATGCGGTGGAAACGTGTCAGCGCATCCATCAGGGTGTCCTGGAAGGCGTGGCCCATGTGCAGGCTGCCAGTGACATTCGGCGGCGGAATCATGATGCAGTAGGGGGTGCTGTCACCACCGGCCGGGGCGAAATAGCCCTGGTCTTCCCAGGTCTGGTACCAACGCTGTTCTATGCTGTGGGGATTGTAGGTTTTTTCCATGGAAATCAGATATCTTGCCGGGTCACTCAAAAATGAGCGGGGATTATACCGCAGAAACGCAACAATTCCGGAGCCTTGCAATGCTTTGTCGATCACCGGGTCGTCCAGGTCGAAATCCGCGTTCAGCGCCGCGGGTTATTGCAGGAAGGCTTTTGGGGGATTTACCCGTTGCCGGACGATTGTCCTGATTTTGATAACACAGATCTACGTTTATTAACCATTGTTATCCGCTGCATGCCTGACTAGGCTCTTTAGCCAAGGTTCAGCATGTCATTACTTACTGAATTTGAACGTTCCTGATCCCCTAGGTTGATACGAGGTAGCGATATATTCAAGGCAAGCAGAGTGCAACGGATGTTCTTTTTTAATATGGCCGTGCTGATTCTTTTCGGCCTGTGGCTGGCTGGCTTCGACAAAGTTCACTGGTTTAGCTACGTGATTCCGGGCGGGCTGTTGTTCGCTTCGGCAACCGGGCTGTGTCTCGGGCTTGTGACGTCCGGAAAAATGCTCGGCTTGCTGGGCATGGCCGAAAAACCGGAGGAGCGTGGCTCGGCGTCTAACTGATGGCCACGCCTGCACACAGATAACGCAACTGGTCATCCAAAGGAGAAATGATGTGAGTATTTCGGAAACTGACGTAGCACAACATTATGCTGATGACGATTTGCTGGATCGTATTCTGGCAGGACTTGAAGCGTCCGGTGCAAATATGGATGACTTGCAGCCCCACGAGCTGGCACCGGTTGAGGAGTTTCATATTGGTGGCCGCAAGGCGACGGTTCATGCTGTTGAGCAGATGTTCCTGCACAAGGAGCACCATGTACTCGATGTCGGTTGCGGTATTGGCGGCGCCGCGCGTTATATGGCTGTCCAGACCGGGTGCACCGTGACCGGTATTGATTTGACGCCGGAGTATATAACGGTAGCGGAGCGTCTGAATGAAATGACCGGCATGAACGAGCGGGTGCATTTCGAGGTGGCCAGTGCTCTGGATATGCCTTATGCAGATGCGAGCTTCGATGCGGCGATCACCATGCACGTTGCCATGAATATAAAAGAGCGTGCTGCGCTGTATGCTGAAATCGCACGGGTATTGAAGCCGGATGCAACCTTCTACCTGTTTGATGTGATGAAGAAGAGTGAGGGCCAGCTTGCATTCCCGGTGCCCTGGGCACAGTCCGAAGACACCAGTCACCTGACCACGCCGGATGAAATGCAGGTGTTGCTTGATATAGCCGGCTTCGAAGTGCGGGAGGTTAGCGACCGCACCGACTTTGCGCTCGAGTTTTTCAGGGAAAATATGCAGGCCGCGGCGGGTGCGTCGCCGCCACTGGGTGTGAGCCTTGTGATGGGTGACAGTGCGGCCGAAAAGCTCGGTAATGTAGTGCGCAATATTGAAGCCGGCCGCATAGCACCGGTACAGATGGTCACCAGGCGGCGTAATCATGTCTGAAGAAATCTACTGGCTTGCGAGCTTTTAAAAGAGTTGAGCCGCCAGGCTTATTCAGAAGATTTCGCTTGCTCGACCAGGTTGGCTAGCAGGCCGGGCAGTGCCAGTTGCAGTTGGGTATGGATGTCTTCGGCCAGTTTCGGCCCGCTTTCTTCGATAGCCCGCTGGATCAACTGAGTGACCTGATCCTTGACCAGTGCCTCGATTTTCCATGCCACCAGTTTCTGCAGGTCTTCCGACATATCGTCGAGCAGATGTTGTACGTCGACGTTTTGCAGCAGGCGTGCGACAACTTCGTGATCAGTCAGGTCCGGCGGCGACTCTCCGGCTTGTGCAGGGAGTGCATCCAGTGTTACCGGGTTTTCGAGTACCGGGATGCCGTCATCGTCGAGTTTGACTGAGTCGGAGGTCATCGGTTCCTGATCTCGTGGCTACGTAAAGGGTAACCGCGTTGCTTGTAAAAGCTGTAGCGGGTACGGCCTTGCTGGCGCACAGTATTGTCTTTATTCACCAGTTCGGCGACGCGTTCAAATCGTGAGAAGAACAGCGGAACTTCAGGTGCAAGATTGATCAGCACCTGGTGGCTGGCATCGGGTTCGTTGTCATGGCCCAGTTGCACGGGTGGCGGCGATGCATTGTCAGCTTCATACTGGCCGTGCGGGATGAAGCTGTTCTGTTGAAATGTCCACAGCATGTCATCCAGTTCCCGGCTTTGCTGCGCCGATTCGGTATGGATGTATACCTTGTGACCGAGCCGATAAGCCTTGTCGGTCAGGCGGCAGGCAAACTGCATGCGCTGGCGGCTGTCTTCGCCGTTGAGAATGTAGAAGTCGACTTCGGTCATAACTGTTGACCTGCGTGGTTAAGCTTCAAGCCGGTTCATTAAATACTGCATCAGCAATGGTACCGGGCGGCCGGTTGCGCCCTTTTCCTTGCCGCTCTTCCAGGCAACCCCGGCGATATCCAGGTGCGCCCAGCGGTAATCCTTGGTAAAGCGGGCGAGGAAAGATGCAGCCGTAATGGAGCCAGCACCGGGGCTGCCGATATTGGCCATGTCAGCAAAGTTGCTGGATATCTGTTCGTCATATTCTTCCCACAAGGGTAGCTGCCAGGCACGGTCGAATGCAGTCTGGCCCGCATCCAGCAGATCGTCGGCCAGCGCCTGGTTATTACTCATCAGGGCAGCAGTATGGTTGCCCAGGGCGACGATGCAGGCGCCGGTCAGGGTGGCGATATCGATAACCACATCCGGATCAAACTTCTCAGCATAGGTCAGCGCATCACAGAGAATCAGACGGCCTTCGGCGTCGGTGTTCAGTACTTCGATAGTTTGACCGCTCATGCTGGTAACCACGTCACCGGGCTTGCTGGCATCACCATCCGGCAGGTTTTCAGTCGCCGGGACCACGCCTACCAGGTTTATTGGTAAACCAAGTTCCGCCACTGCGGATACAGTGCCAAAAACACTGGCAGCACCACACATATCAAACTTCATTTCGTCCATGGCCGCGCCGGGCTTGATGGAAATGCCACCGGAGTCGAAGGTGACACCCTTGCCGACCAGCACAACAGGTTTATCGGATTTCTCGCCACCCTGGTATTGCATGACAATCAGCTTGGCAGGCTGGCGGCTACCACGAGATACTGACAGCAGGGAACCCATGCCAAGTTTTTCCATGGCCTTTTCGTCAAGGATCTCCACCTTGAGTTCACTGTGCGCTTTTTTAAGATCCCTGGCTTGCTTCGCCAGATCGGTCGGCGTGCAGAAATTGCCCGGGCGATTACCCAGGGTGCGTGCCAGGTCGATGCCGTTGGCGATAGCGACACCGTTGGCCACCCCGGTTTTGGCCTCATCCAGATGGTCGCGTGAACTGACCGCTACACTGAGGCGGCGCAGCGGTTTTTTGGGCGGTTTGGCGTCACTCTTCAGTTCATCAAAACGGTATACGACGTCACGGCTGGCAATGGCAATCTGCTGTGCCTTCCAGACCAGGTCACGGTCTTTGACATCCAGTTCGGTCAGGTAGGAAAGAGCATCTGTCACGCGGCTGGCCTGCAGTGTGCGGGCGGCGGCTGCCGCTATTTTGATAAAGTCTTTGGGTGAAAGGTGTTTGTCCTTGCCACAACCTGCTACTAGGATGCGGCTGGCCTGCACCTGGCCATTCGGGCTGTGAATCAAGGTTGTTTTACCGCAGTCGGTATCGATGTCAGCGCTTTTCAGTAAGGCTGTCAACTGGCCGTGACTGGCCTTGTCCAGGCGCTCGGCGGCGGCCGACAGCCGCTTCGGTGCAGAGATGCCGACAACTACGCAGCCGCTGCGCAGTTTGTCCGAATCGCCATGTTTGACATTCAAATCCATGGAGTGCTCCTTACTGGTATGCTTGCAGGCTGTAATTTTCGGCTAGTGTACTGGATGCACTGGCGTGGCCCAAACTTTATTACCGGAAGCCCATGTCGTCGGTGATTCGCCGTTATCTCGGTTGGGAACTGCTGCAATACTGGCTGGTATTCACGCTGGTATTGTGGCTGGTGTTGGTGACGGCACGCTTTTCACTTTACCTCGGCCAGGCAATCAGCGGCGAGTTGCCGGCAGCGACGGTATTGACACTGCTGGGCCTGAAGTCCGTAGGTTTCTTTGTTTTTCTGCTCCCGTTGACCCTGTTCCTGGCGTTGCTATGGTTGCTCGGGCGACTGAACCGGGATTTTGAATCGCTGGCGCTGGGCGCCAGCGGTATCGGTACCTTGCAGCTCTACCGCGCACTTGCGCTGCCCCTGGCTTTTGCGCTGCTGCTGGTGACAGTATTCAGCTTTTATCTGGTGCCACAGAGTGCGCAGCTCGGCTACCAGCTACGCGCCGACTCGCAACAGGCGCTGGAAGTGGAAACGCTGACACCGGGGAAATTTCACAGTCTGCGCAACGGCCGCTGGCTGCTGTATGCGCAGCGCAGTGGTAAGTCAGAAGGTGAACTCGAAGATATTTTCGTGCATGTGCAGCTGGCCGGGCGGAGCCAGGTGCTGGTGGCGGAGCACGCCCGGTTACGCGGCTCGCAGGCAGCCGGGGATCGTTACATTGTGCTGCAGGATGGCTACCGTTATGACGGCATACCGGGGCAGGGCGACTACCGTGTATTGCGCTACGCAGAGTACGGGCTGCGACTGCAAGCCCGCCGCACAGAGGCAGCGCACAAGTGGGATGCGGTTGCCAGTGCAGACCTGTGGAATGACAACCAGCCGGCAGCGCGCGCCGAGTGGCAGATGCGCCTGTCCCGACCACTCAGCCTGCTGGTGTTATTCCTGATTGCCGTACCCCTTGCGCGTTTTCGCCCGGCGACCAGCCGGTTTTATCCGGTCTGGCTGGGTGTGCTGGTGTTTACGCTTTACTTCAATCTGCTGGCCACGGCCAGGTTATGGCTGGTGCAGGCCAGTACGCCCGACTGGCTGGGGCTCTGGTGGGTGCACGCAGTGTTACTGACCGGTCTGCTGGTCGGGTTAAAGCCACGTCTTCGATGGGCGGGCAGGGCAGTAGCATGAAGCGGCTTGACCTGTATGTCGGCCGATCGGTGCTGGCGGCGACGCTGCTGGCCTGGCTGATAGTTGCTGTTCTGGATAGTTTGTTTGTGATGCTGGGACAACTCGGTGATATCGGCCGTGGTAACTATGCCTTTCCGGACGCGCTGGCGTATATGCTGCTCAGCCTGCCTGCGCACGCTTGCCAGGCTTTTCCCATGGCCGCCCTCATTGGCACCGTGCTCGGGCTCGGTAACCTGGCTGCGCAGGCGGAGTTAACGGCATTCCGGCTGGCGGGATGTTCGGTGCGACGTCTGGGACTGGCAGTGATGCAGGTGGGGTTGCTGATGGTGTGCACGGTAACGCTGATGAGTGAGCTGCTGGCGCCACCCGCCAAGCAGGTGGCGCAGCAGCTGCGCAGTCAGGCTATTTATGACGATGTCAGTGTGCAACGCGATGCCGGGTTCTGGGTGCGTGATGGTCGTCGTTTTATCCAGGTGAAACAAAGTATGGCCGACGGCAGTCTTGCCGGTGTCGTGGTCTATCAGCTGGCTGAAGGAGCGCAACTGACGGGCGCGACAGCGGCGCAACTCGCCGTGCCAATGGATGATGACTGGCAGCTGAAGGGCGCCAGGTCCAGCCGCTTTCTGGCTGAGCGGATCGAGGTCAGTGAAAGTGCAGAACAGGCCTGGCCCGAATTGATGGATGCACGCCTGGCACAACTTCTTACTCGTGATGTCGGTACGCTGTCGTTGCCTGAACTGGGTGAATATATCGACTACCTGAAGCGCAATGGCAGTCCGGTGTTGTTGTATGCATTGGGTTACTGGCAACGCCTGGCGGCGCCGTTGTCGGCGCTTGCCATGCTGTTACTGGCGGTGAGTCTGGTGCTGGGGCCACTGGGGCAGCGCACATTGGGTCAGCGTCTGCTGGTTGCAGTTTTGGCGGGGCTCGCCTTTAAGTTGTTGTCTGAAGTTATTGCGCATGCCGGCCTGGTGTACGGGTTGCCGCCGGCGGTGAGTGCATTTCTGCCTGCAATACTGGTGCTGGCCGTGAGTGCCGGATTGAGTTGGCGTACCTAGCGGCGTTTGTGAGGGTTGTCGGACAGTTGTACGACCGTGGTTTCCGAGTAGCGGTCGTGCCAGCTCAGGCTTTTGCGGTCGACCAGCTGCCAGAGATAACCCAGTCCGAACAGCAGGCCCGACGGTATCGCTACCAGGAATCTCAACAGAATCTGCCACCAGCTGAAGGGGCCGGGGCGCAGGTTGTGAAGCCGTAACTTCCAGGCACGCATGCCAAGTGTCTGTCCACCATGCATCCAGAACCAGCCATAAAAGAAAAAGCTGATAAACAGCAGGTAGGTGGTGATTAACGGGTTATTGGCACTGAATGCAGTGCCACCGGTAAATGGCAACAACAGGGCAATGCCGATAAACCATAATGCCAGTAATAGCAGCGAATCGTAAAACAGGGCAGCCAGGCGTTTGAAAAGACTGGCGGGTTTGAGTTCGGGCGACGGTGTGAGCATACATATAGTGACGCATACTTGCGTAACGGTGACAAGACCCTGTTCCTGTGCTATGAACTGCATTGTAGACATAAAACAATATCAAGGAGTCGTTGGATGAGTGTTTATTCAGATCTGGCGCTGATGGATGGGGTGATCGCTGCGGGTGAGTATGCCTACCGGGGGGATCGCTATCACTTCAAAGGCCAGATGAGTGAAGAGATGGCGCGGATGGCATCGATTATGTGTCGCGCTACAACCCTGAGCACCCACATGCAATCCGATATTCTCTGCACGAATATCGACAGCAAGGATTGTCCATTCAATGAATCACACGGCTGGATGGTGCGTGGGCCGCAGTTTTCGGTGTGCGTGATGGCCAATGTGTTCTGTTTCGTCGCAAACCAGCCCGGTTTGCTGAATAAAGTGTTCGCGCGCATGCGTAACAAGTTGATGGATGTCGAGGACTTGGTTTGATCTCAATAATAATAGACAAGTTGATGAAGTGAGGTAAGTATGAGCAGTCTGGAAAGTCTAATGAATCTTGAAGGCGCTGACGCCGCATTTGAATTCTCCGAATCCGGTGAGTTGACCGACCACCGGCTCGCCGAGGGGTCCAGGCTGAAACCTGAATCGCTGGATCTGCTGGCACATACTTTCGTTGCCAATATTGCCATTGCCACCATGCAGGCGCGCGGTTGGGAAACAGCTACCGGGCAGGGTGGTTTTTATCCCGTTCAGGGCTTTACGCTGGTAGGACTGGAGTGGTCGACGGTAGGTAATGGTCATCGGGGTGTGGTACTGCGCAATGATACCGCAGACTTCGAGGCAGCCTACGCGGCACTGGACAGTTGAGGCGTAACGATGATTAAACGCTTACTCGCCCTGGACGGGGTCATAGTGGTATGCCAGTTCCGGGATGACGGTGAACTCGTCGAAGGTTACGGTATGCTCGAAGAAGACATGATGCGCCGGCTCGCCAAGTTCGCCCACGACTACAAGCGCATGGTGCAAGGGAATACTGATCAGTTTTCCATGTTTACCCAGTTGCCTGGATGGGCTCCGCCGGGTGGCTGGAATGTCCGTGGCGAAAAGACCACAGTATGCAGTGTCGGTAACCTGGTCTGCTTTATTGATAATGAAGAAGCATCACTCAACGAAGTTATGCGTGAGATGGTTGACGTGTCGCGTTATTAGAGCGATCCGAGTGTATTCCCTGGACAGCTGAAGTATTAGCCAGCACTAAAGTAGTTGTGGCCTTTGGCCGCTACGAGGCCAACACCGCAGTAAGTTTTTGCGCGGGGTAGTACGCTATGCGACAGGGCCGTAAAATGTATAAGTGCTTGAAAATAAATATTATATTGCTCGTATTTTCACTGATGTTGTCAGCCGGTGCGTGGGCAGAAAGCAGCAGTTTCGACTCCGATGCCGAGCATAAAGTTGTCTACGACGTGAAAACCAGGTCGCTGGACGAGTTCTCCAGTGTCATGAATCGCATCAGTTTCCTGACCACCCGCCTTGGAAATGACCCGCTATCGACGTCTATCGTGGTAGTGCTGCACGGTAACGAGATTGAGTATTTCGCCCACGAGAAGGAGCTTGAATACGAAGGGGTTGTGAGGCGCACTCTCAGTCTGACCATGGGTGAAACCATCGAGTTCAGGATTTGTCGCGCCGCTGCCGAGCGGCGTGGTTACAAGCCCGCAGATTTGCAGTCTTTTGTTAGTGTAGTACCCATGGCCGATGCTGAAATCGTACAGCTGCAATTCAACGGCTATGCCTATATGCGCTGACCGGCGCAGATCGCAATGCCTGCCAGCCCAGGCAGGAATATCAAGAGTTGGTAAAATTGGTACTCCCTAGGGGAATCGAACCCCTGTTACCGCCGTGAGAGGGCGGTGTCCTGACCGCTAGACGAAGGGAGCAAACCGGCGCTGTATCGAAGCCAGCAGGGTGCTATTATACGCCTCAATGAATCAGGGACAAGCGAAAATAGTGTGACCAATCAAGGCGATATAGTGCCAGTCACCATCCCCAGACCCGACCACGTGATTTCGCGAGCCAATATCAGTTCCAGTGCGTTGAAGGTGCTGTACCGGCTTAAGGATGCTGGTTTCCAGAGCTTTCTGGTCGGGGGCGGGGTGCGTGACCTGTTGCTGGGGCGCGAGCCCAAGGACTTTGACGTGGGGACCAATGCCACGCCGGATGAGATCAAGGGGCTGTTCCGCAACTGCCGCCTGATCGGCCGGCGTTTCCGTCTGGCCCACGTTCGCTATGGTCGCGAAGTCATCGAAGTGGCGACCTTTCGGGCCCGGCATGACGGTGAGACGCATGATGAGCAAGACAGCGCTCACTCGGATGATGGCCGTATCTTGCGGGATAATGTTTACGGCACGCTGGACGATGATGTCTGGCGGCGCGATTTTACGGTCAACGCCCTGTATTACGACATCAAGGATTACTCTGTCATTGACTATGCCGGTGGTCTCGATGACCTCAAGGCCGGCACCCTGCGCCTGATCGGTGATCCCGAACAACGTTATCGTGAGGATCCCGTGCGTATGCTGCGTGCAGTACGTTTTGCTGCCAAGCTGGGTTTTCGTATTCACCCGGACAGCGAATCGACATTGCAGGAGCTGGGCTGTCTGCTTGAGGACATTCCGGCAGCGCGGTTATTCGAAGAAGTAATGAAGTTGTTCCTCGGTGGTTGTGCAGTGAGCACCTTCGAGCTGCTGCGCCACTACGATTTGTTTCGTTACCTGTTCCCGATGACCGAGGAGGCTCTGAGCCACGAGGAGCAAGGTTTCCCGATAACTTTTGTGCTTCGTGCCCTGGAAAATACGGACCAGCGTTTGGCGGAAGACAAACCGGTTACGCCGGCGTTTCTGTATGCCGCCCTGTTATGGGAACCGATGCGACAACGATCGCAATCTTTCATGGACGAGGGCGCGTCACCACTTGAAGCGGCGCAAATTGCCGGTAACCAGGTCACGTCAGAACAGGTTCAGGCAACGTCACTACCCAAACGTTTCAGTATGCCGATGCGGGAAATATGGAACCTGCAGCCTCGCTTTGAGCGCAAACGCGGCAAGGCGCCTTATCGATTGCTTGAACATCCCCGTTTCCGTGCTGCATATGATTTCCTGTTGTTGCGTGCCGAAGTCGGTGAGGCTGACGAGGAGCTGGCGAAGTGGTGGACAGACTTCCAGACCCTGAATGTCGGTGAGCGTGACAAAATGGTGGAACCGGCAGCAAAGAAAAAACGCCGCCGGCGTCGCAGGCGCAAGCCCAGAGAAAATGTTGATGGCTGAAGTTACGGCGTATATTGGCCTGGGAAGCAATCTGGATAATCCGCAGCAGCAGGTAAGTCTGGCAGTAACTGAACTCGGCACGCTGGAAGGTTGCAGCCTGTGCCGCGCATCCTCGTTGTATGCGAGTCCGCCAATGGGGCCAGCCGACCAGCCGGATTATGTGAATGCGGTTGCTGAAGTTCATACTGTACTTGAAGCCGATTTGTTACTGGATCAGCTTCAGGGACTTGAAGCGCGTCACCGGCGCAAGCCTGCCCGCCGCTGGGGACCGCGCACTCTTGATCTTGATCTGCTTCTGTATGGTGACAACGTTATAGAAACCAGTCGTCTCTCAGTTCCTCATCCCGGTATTGCCGAACGTCACTTCGTGTTGTACCCACTGGCAGAAATCAATAGCAACCTGATGATTCCAGGTGTCGGTACGGTGGCGGCGCTGGTGGCGGAATGCCCGCAGGATAGCCTAGTGAAAATTGAAACCCATCGACAGCCTGTCGTCTGAAAGAAGAGTTTTATGGAAAACCCCGGTTATATTGTAGTTGAAGGGCCGATCGGCGTCGGTAAAACCAGTCTGGCGCGGCGCCTTGCCGAGACATTTGGTTCTGAGCTGTTGCTGGAAGGGGCGGCGGACAATCCGTTTCTGGAACGCTTTTACCGCAACCCGCGCGCAGCTGCCATGCAGACGCAACTGTTTTTCCTGCTGCAACGCGCCCAACAAATGCAGGAGTTGCGACAGGGTGACATGTTCGAGCCGGTTCGGGTTGCGGACTTTCTCATGGACAAGGACCGGTTGTTTGCCAGGGTCACGCTGGATCACGAAGAGTTCAAGCTCTATGAGCAGGTTTATTCCCATTTGACCATCGATGTGCCAAAACCGGACCTGGTGATTTACCTGCAGGCGCCGGTGGATGTGCTGGTCAAGCGTATCGGTAAGCGTGGCATTGGTTATGAGCGCGGCATGGAGCCGGCCTATTTAAGGTCGCTGTGTGAAAACTATACACGCTTTTTCCACTATTATGATGAAGCGCCCTTGCTGATCGTGAATGCTGCAGAGATCAATCTGGTGGATAGTGATTCGGACTATCAGGCCTTGCTTGAACAGATGGCGCTTGCCGGGAGCGGCCGTCACTATTTTAATCCCATGCCGGAAGCAATATTGGCGGCAACGGCAGGAGGGAAGTCGTGAGTACTTTCGTTACTACTGCTACGTTGCGCGCGCTTAAACAGAATGGCGAGAAGATTGCCTGCCTTACCAGTTACGACAGCAGCTTTACCCACTTGATAGAAGATGCCGGTGTCGAGGTAGTACTCGTTGGCGACTCTCTGGGTATGGTGGTTCAGGGACAGGATTCCACCTTGCCGGTGACGCTTGATGATATGTGTTATCACGCTGCCTGTGTGGCGCGTGCCGGGCATACGGCATTGCGTGTTGTCGATATGCCATTCATGTCTTATGCCGATACGCGTCAGGCACTGGAGAGTGCTGCGCGCCTGATGCGCGAAGGCGGTGCTCACCTGGTCAAACTGGAAGGCGGACAGATAGTTGCCGATGCCGTGCGCGCGTTAACAGCGCACGGCATTCCGGTTTGCGCCCACCTGGGTTTGATTCCCCAGTCGGTAAATCAGTTGGGTGGTTATCGCGTGCAGGGGCGTGATGCGGCTGCTGCACAGCAACTGCTGGATGATGCGCGCCTGCTGGAAGATGCCGGTGCTTCGGCAGTGGTACTGGAGTGTGTACCGACGGCGCTGGCAAAGGAGATTACCGCTGCGATCAATATTCCGACTATAGGTATCGGGGCCGGGCCGTATTGCGATGGCCAGGTGCTGGTGCTGTATGACATGCTCGGTATTGTGCCCGGCAAGCGACCAAAATTTACCCGTGATTTTCTTGCCGGGGCTGACGGTATACCGCAGGCCTTGCAGGCCTACGTGGCTGCCGTCAAGGATGGCAGTTTTCCTGCACCGGAGCACAGTTTCGACTGATGCATAAACTGGTCGACGTTCCAGGCTTGCGTTCACTGATAGCTCGGTGGCGGGCACAGGGTGAACGCATTGCCTTTGTTCCGACCATGGGTAATCTTCATGAAGGTCACCTGCAGCTGGTGCGGCGCGCGCGGCAGGCAGCCGACCGGGTCGTCGTCAGCATTTTCGTTAATCCCATGCAATTCGCACCCGGGGAGGATTTCGAAACCTATCCGCGTACGCTCGATATCGACAGTCGATTGCTGTCAGCCGAGCAGACTGATGCGCTGTTTGCGCCGGATGTCAGCGTGATCTATCCCGGTGGTGCCGAGGCAACCACACGCGTTGAGGTGCCGGGTCCAGGCCGAGGGCTTGAGGATGACTCTCGTCCGGGTTTCTTTATTGGTGTCGCTACTGTGGTGGCGCGCCTGTTTAACCTGGTTCAACCTGACTATGCGCTGTTCGGTGAAAAGGACTATCAGCAACTGGCGGTAATCCGCGCCATGGTTGTGGATTTGTGTTGGCCGATTGAAATCATTGGCGTGCCGACGATGCGCGAGGCAGATGGACTGGCGATGAGCTCGCGCAACCAGTACCTGACTGTGGAAGAGCGCCAGCGGGCACCGCTATTGTACCAGACCCTCACGCGCGTGGCTGAGCAGATTGTTGCCGGTAGCCCGCACTTCGGGGCACTTGAAGATGAGGCGATGAAGGTCCTGGCAGACGGGGGCTTTGAGCCCGACTATGTCTGTATTCGCCACGCTGATTCATTACTGCAGGTGGCTGAAGGTGAGTCCCGTTGCGTGGTGCTGGCCGCGGCACGCCTCGGCCGGGCGCGGCTGATTGATAATATTATTCTCTAAATGCCCGGAAAATCCGGGGTTTGCAGGTGGCTGCCGATCTTGGGATAATAGCAGCTGTTAACAAGCAGGAACTACGCGGATGCAGATCACGCTGCTCAAATGTAAATTGCACCACGCTCGCGTAACCCACTCGGAGCTCGAGTACGAGGGTTCGTGCGCCATTGATTCCGGCTTGCTGGAGGCAGCGGGTATCCGCGAGTATGAGCAGATCCACATCTACAATCTGAGAAATGGCAAGCGCTTTACCACCTATGCTATTCGTGCCGAGCAGGGTAGCGGGATTATCTCCATAAATGGTGCGGCTGCTCACAAGGCCAACCCGGGTGATCGTATTATTATCTGCACCTATGCCACGCTGAGTGAACAGGAGGCGGCCGGGTTCAAACCGACGCTGGTTTACCTCGACGCTGACAACCGCGTGGTGCGTCAGCGGAATGCCATTCCCGTACAGGTTGCCTGAAGTCCTATAACGCCGGCGAGTTAATCTCCAGCGCCCGAGAGGGTGTCTGCGGCGCGTGTTCGCGTTCGCTCATCCATACCAGAATGTCGTAGTAGCTACGAATGTTTTCTACATAGCGGACCGGCTCGCGGCCACGCGCGTAACCATAACGCGTCTGCGCATACCATTTTTTCTGGCTTAGCAGTGGCAGGTATTTTTTAACGTCGATCCACTTGTCCGGATTGGCGCCATCAGCTTGCGCCAGGATGCGGGCATCTTCGAGGTGGCCAAAGCCAATGTTGTAGGCTGCCAGTGCCATCCAGGTGCGATCGGGATCAGCTATGCGATCCGGAATTCTGTTTTTCACCCGTTCGATATAGCGTGCGCCACCCTCAATACTGGCCTGCGGGTCATGGCGGCTCTTGTCGAGGCCCAGTTGTTTCATGGTGCCCTGGGTCAACATCATCAGGCCGCGTACGCCAGTGGGTGAAATGGCGTCCGGATTCCAGTGCGACTCCTGGTAGCCAATGGCTGCAATCAGCCGCCAGTCACCGCCGGTTTTCTCAGCGGCTTCTTCAAACCACGCGCGGTACCGCGGCAGGCGTTGTTCAATATGTTTCATGTAGCGGCGAGTACCAACGTAGTCAAAGTCGGCGACATAGGCGTAGTAACGATCCAGCAGCTGCTGGAGTTCACCGCTGTCCCTGAGCGAATCCAGGTATTCATTGGCCTTGTCCAGCAAGCTGTGGTCCTCTCCGGGTGGGAAAGCCCAGGCCAGCTTGTCGGCAGCGCTGATATCAAAGGCGACGCGCAACTCAGGATAGAAACGGCGTGTGATCGCCACCTCGTTTGAGTCGGCTACGGTGTAATCAATGACCTGCTCCCAGACCAGGTTAAGCAGCTCCTCACTTTCCAGCTCGGCATTTTCCTCAAATGCCAGGTTAGGGTATTCCTCCTGCAGCGCGTGCAGGCGTTCGGCGTGACTGCTGTTCGCCACCACTTCCAGGCTGCCGTTCAGCGTGTCGAGGTTGCGTGGCGATGGAGCGCCGACACGGTAGACCAGCTGGGGTGTGATGCTCTGGTAGCTATTGCCGAAGTTGAAACGCTGCTTGCGCTCGTCGGTTACCGTCAGTCCTGCGGCTGCCAGGTCGGCATCACCCGCCTGGATGCGATCGAGTATCTGCGAAAGCGTGTCCGGTGTTTCCACCTGGAGCTGCACACCCAGGTAGTCGGCAAACCCGGCGACCAGTTCATACTCAAGCCCGGTAGGGCCAAACGAGCCTTCATAATAGGTGGTGGCACTGTTCCGTGTCAGGACTCTGAGTACTTCCTCATGCCGCACGCGCTCCAGATGCGAACGTGGAATCAGGTCGCAGCCGGATATCAGTAGACACAGAAATATGGGGAAAAGACGCATGGTTGGTTGGGTCGCTGGCCGCGTTGAATAACTCACTATCCGGGTTAGCGGGTTGCGGCAGGGAATTTTTAGCCTTTGTTCTGCGGCTTGGGTTACAATACCCCGCGATCTTTGGAAGCGCATAGCATGTGCCACTTCCTTTTGATTTTCAAGTGAATATTCGAATCTGGAGAGGTGCCGGAGCTGGCCGAACGGGCTTGATTCGAAATCAAGTGAACCCTCGCGGGTTCCGAGGGTTCGAATCCCTCCCTCTCCGCCACAAACTAAAAAGGCCCCTGTTGGGGCCTTTTTAGTTTGTGGCGGAAAAGGGGCCTGGGTGAGAGTTCCTGGCTTTATCTCTGTAGCTGAGCCACGGTCAGCTCACGCCCCACAACTTGCATGGCCAGCAGGTCGCTGGATAGTTCATCCATGGTTTCAATTATTTTGGCCAGTTCGTCCTTCGCCATCTCGGGGTCGCCCTGCCTTATTGCTGCATAGAGAAGTCCACCCGGCATGATCGTTGTAATCAAAGCGTCTTTGGCGTTCAGCCGATTCTCGCCATAGTGTCTTAGTCCAGAGTAATACCAGTTGGTTTTCTATTGGCATCTAAAGGCGCGGTAACTGCGGTGGCTTCGGTCAGGGTTTTATTGATAACTGCGAATGTCCCTGTTGAGACGAGCTCGGACGTTATGTGTGTTTTAGCACATATTTTAGGCTAAGTGACTGGTTACGAGCCAATAACGACGTTCGTTCAATATGTCTGAAAAGCGCTGGCGAGGGTGGGTTATGGGTGGACTTTGGTCTAATTCGGGCATGAATTAACCTCGACCAGTACCATTTATTCAAACTCTCCTATATCGTTGATATACAAAGATCACCGTTGTGAAACAAAGCTAGAAAAACTAATGCAACGGGGGAGAAATAATGAAAGAAAAAAGAACCCAGGAAAGACGTATAGGCTTTCATTCAGACCAGTTATTTCCGTTTCAGGATTATTCCGGAAGGATTATTCACGGCGATCGCCGCAGAACGCCTGATCGACGCCTGAATAATATCTGGCTGGAACTTGTCACATTAAAGCCAGGTGAAATCCTGAACGGCTGGAGTCAGAAAATCCATCGCAGCATAAAATAATATCGGCTCCAATGCCGGGCAGAGTGCCTGCTTTTGACCCAGTAAATACGTTGGTCTATTTTTGTAGCAGCGCCAACCTTCGGAGTGATTAGTCGCCTTGCAAGTAATCGCAGCGAAATTTGCGCTCAGGGGCGCATGATAACTTCGGGATAGATATTCCACGAACATAAAGTTCATATCGTCACTCGGAATATGCAGAAAGTTGCCCTGGATAAATTGCACCCCGCACTACCATAGTATCTTCAGGTACGCAGCATCTTCCACGTAACTCGCGATGACAGCGATGCCTTTCTTGTTCGCCGACCGTTCAACAGCTGCAAATCCTATCTCATCACACAAGTTGCGGTAGTGATCGATACTAAAAAATAACAACATGGCATCGGTCCCGGTACCTGTGTTTTCTGGAATGCCACGCAGGCCGCATTGCAATTTGCAAAGCCAAAATTCCAATAGACGATCAGGGTTGTTGCTGTTCCGGGAGCGGGAGCAGTGTTATGAGATAGAGCGCGGTTTACTTGCATGTGCGCCGATTACAGTGAGTGCTGTCGCTGTCCGCGCAAGGCGCAGTGACTAATTTATTGACACTCTGCCGGGCAGCGCAGTACAAAGGGGGCAGAATATAAAAGGAGGATCATCAGCCATGAGACGTATCAAGGGTATAATTCTCGGCCTTGTCATTGGTCTGGCACTGGGCCTCTGGTTCGGTTTTAACATGGGCGCAGACCGGCCGCTGCTCAGTAACCCGTTTGAAGAGACCTCCTTCCAGGAAAAAATCAAGGAGACCGGCGGCACCCTGATGGAGAAGGGTGGCGAAGCCCTTGAAAAGGGCGGCAAGGCCTTGAAGCAGCAATCAGAGGAAGATGCGCCACTGGCGATACCCGAGGAATACCAGCGGCAGTAGCGGAAAAAATAAAATCAATTGGGTCGGACTCGATTGGTCTATGGTGTGATTCGGGCTGCTAGGGACCTGCGCAAGCACAGGGGCTGTCACGGGCCATCGGGCGGAGACGCGCTCTCTTCTGCGATAAGCAAATAAGTAAAATCTCGCTAAAAATCTCTAACCTTGTTCAGGGGAAGAATCCTCAGCCTGCGTCTGAGTGAGATTCGTGTGTGGTCTGATAAGATCAGAACCGGATAATCGCAAGCTTGCCAAAAGCCAAGGGAGCATGGATGAAGAAACTTATTGCGCTGCTGACTGTGGTTGGAACTGTCGTCCTGTTTCCCTGGGACGCGATGGCTGCGCAGTCACGGGAGCTGGTTATTGTCCCGCACACTGACCCTCTGGGCATCTTCTGCGTGGTTATCTTTGTCCTGTCCTATCTGCTGGTCATGGCCGAGGAAAAGACGCTGCTGCGCAAGTCCAAGCCCGTCATGCTCGGCGCCGGCATCATTTGGGTGACTATCGCTCTCGCGGCTCCCGAGCACGGTATTGAGCGGGAGCAGCTTCGGCAGGCAATCTTCCACGATCTTGATGAATATGGCAGCCTGATGCTGTTCCTGATGGCGGCCATGATTTATATCTCGGCACTCGAGAGTTTCAATGTGTTCGGCGCGCTCAGATCAAATCTTGTCAGCATGAGGCTGAGCTTCCGCCAGTTGTTCTGGGCCACCGGCATCATCGCTTTTTTCCTGTCGGCGGTGGCCGACAACCTGACCACAGCGCTGGTGATGGGTGCGGTAGTGATGGCTGTCGGCGCCGATCACTCTCGCTTTGTTGCCATCGCCATGGTCAACATCGTTTGCGCAGCAAATGCCGGCGGTGCATTCAGTCCCTTCGGCGACATTACCACGCTGATGGTCTGGCAATCGGGTCGTGTCGAATTTATCGAGTTTTTCGCGCTGTTTATACCCTCGGTTGCCACCTTTATAGTGCCCGCAGCTGTAATGAGTTTCGCGGTACCAGCGGAGCAACCAGCCGGTCTTGAAGAACGTATAGTTACACGGCGTGGCGCCAAACGTGGGATTGTTCTGGGCCTGTTGACAATATCCATGGCGGTTTCATTCGAACATTTTCTGGGCATTCCACCCTTCATGGGCATGATGACGGGTCTGTCGCTGTTGATGTTCCTTGCCTATTACCTGCGCCGGACCCGGCGCGAGGGTGAGCCAGACTACAACATTTTTGAAAACGTCAAGGCAGTGGAGTGGGACACGCTGTTGTTCTTCTTCGGCGTTATGTTCAGTGTTGGTGGTCTGGCATTCATCGGCTATCTGGGGTTGGCCTCAGGCCTTATGTATGGCACCTGGGGGCCGACAGCAGCCAATATCTCCATGGGTGTCGCGTCTGCAGTGGTCGACAACATTCCGGTAATGTTTTCGGTGTTATCCATGCAGCCCGACATGCCACATTTTCAATGGTTGCTGGTAACACTGACCTGTGGTGTCGGTGGCAGCCTGCTTTCGATCGGCTCAGCTGCCGGCGTGGCGTTGATGGGTACCTCGCAAGGACATTATACATTCCTCTCTCATCTGCGCTGGACACCGTTGATTGCACTTGGCTATGCTGCGGGGATAGGCACTCACTATCTGGTCAACAGCTAGGTTCCAGGACGTCCATAGCAATCATCCGCCAGAATGCGCATGCATAACAGAACCCGACGCTGCGGGGATTTGCAGGGACTCCTGACCGCAGGACGCTGCAGACGCCATGAATATGTGAAAAGCACAGCGACGCTGTAAGCGCTAGACTGTAAAATAACGAAAGCGGGTTTCCGTTAGGGAAACCTCTGAGAAAATAGCAGTCTAAAAAGTTCGGGAAACAAGGGTTTTCAGCGATGCGTATCCGCCTGTCGTATCTACCACTTATTACAGTCTGCATTTCGCTGGCCTGCACTGCGGCACCGACGCTTGATGACCTGTATGCACAGCAGGTGATGCTAAAACAGGCCGAACAGGATTACCGACAGCGCGCCAAATTTCTGGCTGGTGGAGAGGCAGATGATTACCAGGCCTATATAGTCGGCTTGCGTGACCGGCTGGCGCAGGATTGTGATGCGATGCGGTTGAATGGTGTCGCGCTACCCGCCGATATTGACTGCCCTCGACAATTCATTCGGCAGGTCGCACCTTTGGAGCGCGACCCGAATAAGTCACTAACGGAAAGTGAGCGAACAGAAACACTGGATGCTGAGCTGGAGGCGGGCCTCGGCGATTACGACGAATTGTTGTTACGAGAGCAGGCCCGGGTCAAGGCAGATAGACCGCGGTCGGCCGGTGAAGGCGGAGGTGGAGGTGGAGGTCTGGCGGGTGGTGCTGACGGTCAGTCCGGCGACGAGGCGGGTTCAGCGGGCACCGATGGGCAGACGGCGGATGCCAGTGATGAGCAAATGGCGGATACCAGTATAGAAAGGCCGCCGGTAGCCACAGGTAGCGGCGGGGGCAAGCAGACGGTTGCCAGTGGCCAGCCTGATAACATCCCTGATGGTAGCGACGATGATGTGGTTGCCCGGCAGCTACGTAAAGCTGCTGAGCAGGAGACCGACCCGGAATTGAAGAAAAAGCTCTGGGAAGAATACCGAAAATATAAACAGGGTACCCAGTCACAGTGAATACAGGCAACGCAATTCTGCGGGTATGGTGGTTGGCAGGTGTGCTGTTGTTAACGGCCTGCAGCGCAACGCATCAGAACGTTCGTGAAGATACACAGGTGCAGCGGTCCGACAGTGAAGTCGTTGAGAGCCAGCTGCTGGATGTGTGGATAACACTTTTCGATTCCGGGGAGTTGCCTGACGATGAAGATGATGCCAAAGGCTTGTCCATTGAAATCCGTGAGGCCGAGGCTCGTTATATGCCGCTATTGCTGCGCGATACGCTGGAGCGTACCGGTTACTGGGGTGCTGTACGGGTTGTGCCTGGTGGTACGGAAGGCGGCGAAGTGCGAGTGCACGGTACTATTCTGGTGTCGGATGGTGAACACCTGGAGCTGATGATAACGGCGCAGGATGCTACTGGCTTCGAGTGGTTCAGGCATTCCTATGAAGCTGAAGCTATGCTGGAGGATTATCAGCGGACAGCAGCGACTGGTCGGGATGTGTTCCAGGCGCTCTACAACACCATCGCCAACGACCTTGCCCAACATCGATTGACGCTGTCACAGTCGGAAGTTACGAATATTCGGCGGGTGGCAGGGTTACGTTTTGCTGCTGACCTGGCACCGGATGCATTTGACGGTTTTCTGGATGAAAAAGATGGCGAGTTTTCGGTACAACGCCTGCCGGCGGAGGGTGATCCCATGGTTGGCCGGATCAACGCAATACGCGAGCGGGACTTCCTGCTGGTTGATACACTCAACGGTCATTTTGATAATTTCCATGCCGAGATGCAGGACCCATATTTCCAGTGGCGCAAAACCCGCCTGGAAGAACTTGAAGCCATGCGTGAAATTGAACGCCAGGCACGGAACCGAAAACTGCTGGGCGCGGCAGCAATTATAGGTGCGATCGCTATCGAAGCGATGGGAGGAGACAGTACCCGCGCCTCGACCGGCAGTTTGCGCAATATGATGATAGTGGGTGGTGCTTACGCAATTAAAACCGGATTCGACAAAGACTCCGAAGCGACTATTCACCAGGATGCTGTCGAGGAACTCGGTGAGTCGTTCGCGGCGGAAACCCAGCCGCTGGTGGTGGAAGTGGAAGGCGAGACGCACGAATTGACCGGTTCAGCAGAAAATCAGTATCAACAATGGCGTGGTCTGCTCAGGCGCATATATGCTACCGAGACCGGTTTGATTGATGCCACCCAGTAAGTATTTATATGACGTCGGCTGATCGATCGGGAGGCAATCGGCAGGTTACCCCGCTGCAGCCACCTGCAACCTCTGTCCCGACAGATAAAACTCGAAGCAAAAGCTTTCGAATTGCAGTGATCGTATTTTCACTGTTGCTGGTGACGGGGCTGGGCGTAGTGTTGTGGTTACCGCAATGGGTGTCTGAAGCCCCCCCTGACGCTGACGCAGAACAGGATGCGCCTGCTGAAAGCCATACTGACGCAGCAGTGGTACGCCAGCAGGCTGAACAGACATTGCAGCAGTTTCTGCGCCTGCAGGCAGAAATGAAACTAGCCAATGCGCCCGTCTGGGGGGCAGTCGAATGGAGCGAGGCTGAAACCCGGGTACGTGCGGGTGACCGTTTGTTCGGGGAGCGGAAATTCGGCGAGGCGCGACAGGCATACACTGCTGGAATTACCTTGCTGGAAACGCTGAAACTTGAGCGTATTGCACGGCTGGAAACTGCGTTACAGGCTGGTTGGCAGGCACTGGGCGAGAACAAGGCAGTTGCAGCTCTTGATCAGTTTGAAACCGCGCTCTCAATAGATCCGGAGCATGTTGATGCCTTGCGTGGTCAGGCGCAGGCGCAAGTACGCGACCAGGTCCTGGAGACGATGGCGGCAGCCAGTCAGGCCGGGGAAAACGCACAGTTCGATGTTGCAATACAACATTACCAGTCGGTGCTGGCGCTGGATCAGGCCTACGAACCTGCGAGTATCGGGCTAATTCGTGTCGAACAACAGCTGAAAGAACAAGCTTTCCATGCAGCGATGGATCGGGCGCTCACAGCGCTGGATGCGGGGCGCTACAATGCGGCATCCAGCGCACTGGCTCAGGCAGCGGAACTGGATCCACAGCATGACGCCTTGCTTGATGCCCGCCGACGCCTGCAGGTTGAGAGTCGTCAGGCTGTCATTAACCAGCTACGCAGGCAGGCCGCTAGCCAGGTTAAATCGGAAAACTGGGGCAAAGCTGTCGATCTCTACAACAAGGCATTACGGCTCGATGCAGGGGCAGGGTTTGCACGCCAGGGTCTGGTGCGGGCGCAGCAGCGCGCAACACTGAATACCCAGTTTGACCACTATATTGAAAACCCCGAGCGCCTGTATTCCAGCGAGCCTCTGGCTAATGCGGAACAGTTGCTCGACAAAAATCAGCAGGCTCCGGGAAATGAGCCAATGCTCGCGGGCAAGATAGAGCGTTTGCGAAACCTGGTGGCTAAAGCGCGGCAGCCGCTGCAGGTAGAGCTGCGTTCCGATGGAGAAACAGAAGTTACTGTTTACCATGTTGGTCGGCTTGGCCGGTTCGCGGCGCACCAGCTTAACCTGCGCCCCGGCACCTATACGGCTATCGGTGTGCGATCGGGTTATCGTGATGTGCGCCGCGTATTCAGCCTGAAACCCGGTGATAATCTGACCACAGTCGATATCCGTTGTGAGGAACGCATATGAGTCGTGTGTTTTTCATCAAGGATTCCAGGGGAGATCGGCAGTTCGACGAATCCCGGTTGCCAGTCACTCTGGGTGGTGCGCGGGTAGCTGATATCGTGATACCCGGAGTATCGGATGAAGCCGTTATAGCGCGCATTGCTGTCGCCGACGGACATGCATTCATCCAGCCCGAGCATGGAGATATTCCACTGTTTCATAATCATGAGCGCTTGCAGGAATCAGTCTGGCTGAAATCCGGCGATCAGGTTGAACATGATCAGGTGCTCTTGAGCTGGACGGTCAGGGGTGACCAGGTACAGATCAGGGTGTCGCAACAAACCGATGATCTCGCCAGTGAGCCCGCCCTGGTTCCGCCTGCCGTGCCACCCGCAAGGGATGAGCCGTTACCGGTAAAGGAGGCTGAATCCGGTTCGGCAGAGCATCGCCGCTTAAAGCAGGGTGTCACAGTCCTGTTTCTCCTGCTGGTATTGCTTGCCGCATTTGTTTTGCTGGCGACACCTGTCGAAATTCAGATTACCCCTGAACCTGACGAATATGCTATCAGCGGATTTCCGCCCATGGTTTCTGTGGGAGAGAGCGTGCTGGCCTGGCCAGGCAGCTACAGGATTACTGCAGATCACGCCGGCTATTTCCCTCTCGACGAACCGTTGATTGTCGACAGTGGTGATTTTCAGGAATTCAGTTTTTCTATGCGCGAACGACCCGGGAAAATAGAGCTGGTCGTTACACCGGACGTGCCATTCGAATTATTAGTCGATGGTGAGCCGGTAGCGGTCAATGCGCAGTCCGTGGCCGAAATCGAGCGCGGTGAGCACCGGTTACGCGTGCAATCAGCCTGGTATTTCCCTGTCGAAGTGGTGATAGATGTCAAAGGTCTGGGGCAGCTGCAACAGCTTGAACTGGGCTTGACGCCGGCCTGGGCAGAGGTCCGTATACTCAGCCAGCCCGAGGGTGCGCAAGTGCGTAATGAGGATGAGCTCCTGGGTGTAACGCCTCTGGATACCCGTTTGCTACAGGGTGTGCAGGTGCTTACATTGGAGAAATCCCTGTTTAAGACCGCCACCCTGGAGACCGAGATCATCGCCGGTGAACCGGTGGTTCTGGAGGGCATAGTCTTGCTGCCGGCGGATGGACAACTAGTACTGGAGAGTGCGCCGGATGCCGCTACGATGCAGGTGGATGGGCGCTACCAGGGCACCACGCCAGCTACCCTTGCCCTGTCATCCGGCACCGAACACCGGTTGCAGCTCAGCAAGCCTGGTTATACTGACTGGAATAAAACAGTATCGCTCGATCCCGGGCAGCAACTGACACTCAATGCCGAACTGCAACCCGCTTACGGTACGTTGTTTATCAGCGTTGAACCTGCTGATGCCAAACTGCGTGTAGATGGCAAAGCGCAGGGGAAAGCCATGCGGCGCTTGCGACTGACAACGCGTCAGCATCGTCTGGAAATATACAGACAGGGCTATGAAACCCGGGTTTTGAAAGTGACACCAGATGCGGTCAACAGCCGCAGTATTGATGTCGTCCTTAAAACAACCGGGCAGGCACGTATTGAAGCGACTCCCTTAACTATTCGCGCCCCGGCAGGACAAGTGTTGCGACTGGTGCGCCCGGGAGACAGCTTTACCATGGGCGCATCCCGTCGTGAGGCAGGAAGGCGCTCTAACGAAAGCGCACGGCTTGTGCAGTTGGTGCGCCCGTTTTATTTTGGCGAGAAAGAAGTCACCAATGCCGAGTATCGACAATTCCGCAGTGGCCATGTTACCGGGCAGGCAGACGGTGCCAGTCTTAACGGCGACCAACAGCCGGTGGCTGGTATCAGTCGTGATGATGCAGCTCGATACTGTAACTGGCTTAGTCGTAAACAGGGCTACCCCGAAGCTTACCGGGAGCAGAACGGTAGTATGCAGTTGGTAACACCGGTGAACACGGGTTACCGTTTACCCAGCGAAGCTGAATGGGCCTATGTGGCACGTGTGCTGGGGCGCTCGGAAATTTCGCGATATCCCTGGTCCGGAAACTACCCGCCATCAGCGGCGGTCGGGAATTTCGCTGATGTGCGGATTAGCGATACGCTTGCCGAAACCGTGCCCGGTTATGATGACCACTACCGGGGCAGTGCGCCGGTTGGCAGTTTTGCAGCTTTTCCCGAAGGTTTCTATGATCTGGGTGGGAATGTTGCGGAATGGATGAATGACTATTATGCCGTCTATTCGGGTGAATCCGGCCAGCTGGTACAGGAACCGTTTGGGCCGGCGAAAGGGAAACATTATGTGGTGCGGGGTTCGAGTTGGCGTCACGGGAATATTACCGAGTTGCGCCTGAGTTATCGCGACTACAGTCGCACGGCGCGCGGCGATATCGGGTTCCGACTGGCACGCTATGCAAATTGAGGAGATGTTATGCGTTACCTGAACTGTTCAGTTGTTTCCAGGCGCGTGCTGGTCACAGGCGTATTGCTGATGTTGTCGGCTACGCCGTTATTGGCTCTTAAACCACCAGGCAATGTTATGCCGCAGACGACACCGGAACCCGCTGAGCCATCAAGGGAAACGAATAAAAAATCCATGCCTGCGGACGTGTCGCGCACTGCACCTGCAAAACCCGCATCTTCGGAACGTGTTCAGGCAGACAGCGCCGTTTCTTTTCCAGTCGATATCTGAGTGTTGAACCTATGAGACAGAACTTTCCAACAGAACTCGTTTACCAGGTGTTCGCGTTGTTAATAGCCTTTATCCTCGTGCATGCAATCTACGTTACCGTAGTGCGGCCGCAGGCCGGGGAGTTTCTTGATCAGCAGGCGATAGAGTTGCGCGACAACCCTGATCATATTGCAGAACGGTCGTTTTTCGTGGTCATCAAGGACTACGAGCAGGAAGCCTGTTTTATTCTTATGCTGTGGGCCATGTCCATTCTTGCCTATAAAGGAAAGGCCGTATTTTTCGAGCAAAAGCTGTTGCGACGCGACCTGTTGAAACTGCCTGACAGTCTGCCCATCGGCCCTGAAGATACCCGCGAGCTGTCTAATCGTATGCGGGACCTTGATGCACGGGAGCGCGAAGCATTATTGCCGCGGGCTCTGCTGACAGCGGTGGAGAGATTCGGTGCGACACGAAACGTACAGGACGTGTCGACTGCGGCACGCGATGTTTGTGAGTCAGAGGGTGAGCGTCTGGAATCCGAGTTGTCGATTATCCGCTACATTGCCTGGGCAATCCCGTCGGTCGGATTTATCGGTACGGTGCGTGGCATCGGTGACGCGCTGGGCCAGGCTCACCGTGCTGTAGAAGGTGATATAACCGGTGTAACGTCCAGCCTGGGTGTTGCTTTTAACTCAACGTTCATTGCGCTGGTGATCAGTATTGTGCTGATGTTCTTTATTCACCAGTTGCAGCTGATGCAGGAACGCCTGGTGCTCGACAGTGAACGTTATGTCGATCACTGGATGATTCGCCGACTCAAAACCTGAGGCGACTGATACTTATGAAACGGCGCCCGGTTACACCGTTCTCGCTGTCTTTTCTGGATATCATGTTCTGTGGCTTTGGTGCCGTGGTACTGCTGGTGCTGATTCTTAATACCGATACTGTAAAGGCGCGCAACCAGGTGTTTTCCGACCTGCGCGCTGAAGCTGTCAGGCTGGAAGAGAAGGTTTTGATTGGCGAAGAGGATCTGGTACGCAAGCGTAACAGTCTGGACTCTGCCGAGCAGCAGCTTGTTGTCACGCAGGGAGAAACAGAGGAGGTCATCCGTACTATAAAAGAGCTCGAAGTTGAGATAGCGAGTATGGCTGCAGAAACAACGGCGCTCCGGGAGCATGTCGCCAGCCTGTCAACGGATCTGAAACAACTGGACGAAGACAAACAGCGTCTTGGTACTGAGCGTGGCGCCGGAAAGGGTAGTCAGGTGCTTGCGGTTCGTGGTGAGGGGGATCGCCAGTACCTGACCGGGTTGAAAGTCGGTGGCAAGCGAATACTGATTTTGCTCGATATTTCTGCAAGCATGCTCGACGAAACCATTGTCGATGTCGTGCGTCGTCGCAACGGCTCTGCGGACGAGCGGCGTATTGCACCCAAGTGGAAACGTTCGCGTGCTGCTGCAGTATGGTTGATCAGTCAGTTACCCGCCGGGGCAAAGTTCCAGGTATTCGGTTTTAATACGCAGGCCAGTGCTGTGGCTGGAGGTAGCATGACACGCTGGTTATCTGCTGCCGAGCCTGGCGACATCCAGTCGGTCACGAAAGGACTGGGCGAGTTGGCTCCGGAGGATGGAACAAGCTTGTACGCAGCATTTAAGGCGGCTATTGGTTTGTCACCGCGGCCGGATAATATTCTCCTGATTACTGACGGACTGCCCACCCAGGGCCGCGGCAAGCCGAAGAGTACGACAGTGACTGCTGACCAGCGATTGCGTCATTTTGAGCAGGCAGTCAAAACGCTGTCTGACGGTATTCCAGTGAACACGATCCTGATGCCCATGGAAGGTGATGCCTGGGCGGCGGCCGCTTACTGGCGACTGGCAGTAGATACCAGCGGGGCTTTCATGACCCCGGCGAGAGACTGGCCGTGAGCCGACGTCAACGCCGCAGTGTAGATATATTCAACCTGTCGTTTCTCGACGTGGTGTCATGCGGTTTTGGTGCGATTATCCTCTTGCTGGTGATTGTGAAGATAGCCGAGCCACAGGTAATCGAAAAACTGGCTGTCGATCTCAGTGGCCTGATTCAACGTCTGCAGGCGGAACTGCATCATCTGCAGGGTGAAACCGAGACGATCAGTCATGAACTGATGAGCAGCGAGGAACAGCTGTCTGAACGTCGCCAGAACCTTGCCCGCCTGCGCGGCGATCTGTCCTTCATTCGAGGCCAGTTTGCCGCAGGCAAGCGCGAGCTCGATGCCCAGCTACGAATCGAGAACCAGCTCGAAAGTGCGCAGCAATCACTGAGCGAGGAGATGCGCCGGCTTCTGGGTAGCGGTTACCGCCGCACAGACAGTGCGATTGGTGGTATACCTGTCGATAGTGAATATATTATTTTTATTATTGACACTTCTGGCTCGATGCAAAAAGGTGCCTGGCCACGCGTGTTGCAGAAAGTACGTGAGGTGCTGGCGATCTACCCGGAGGTCAAGGGTATCCAGGTCATGAACGACATGGGTGACTACCTGTTTTCCCAGTACAAGGGGCGCTGGATTCAGGATACGCCGGCTCGACGCAAGGCTATTCTGAAACGACTGGCTGGATGGCAACCGTTTTCCAACTCGAGCCCGGTCGAAGGTGTCGAGGCAGCGATCAGGCGCTTTTATGCGAAGGATAAACGTATCAGCCTGTATGTGTTCGGCGACGATTTCTCCCGAGGCTCCATCCAGCAGGTTGTTGATACCGTAGAAAGTCTCAACAGAGCTGATAGTCGCGGTCAGCGGCGGGTTCGCATTCATGCCGTAGGCTTCCCCGTAATGTTTGCACAGGGTGGGTTGCCGGTAAACAGCGTTCGGTTTGCGGCTCTGATGCGGAAGCTGGCTGAAGATAATAATGGCAGTTTTGTCGGTCTTAACAAGTAGGTAACACTGTGCAGGGATCTGAAATTGACAAGCCGTAATTCGCCCGCACAGCGGCTAAGATTGATTGATGCGTTGAGAGGATTTGCCATCGCCCTGATGGTGGTCTTTCATTTCTGTTTCGACCTCGCCTATCTGGGACTTGCCGGGTTTGATTTCTATAACGATTCATTCTGGTTGCATGCCCGCACTTTTATTCTAAGCAGCTTTTTGCTGCTGGTTGGCGTCGGCCTGGTATTGGCTAACAGGACGAAGTTTGTGTTTCGGCGCTACTTCAAAAGACTTGCGCTGATTACCGCAGCTGCGCTGCTGGTCAGCCTGTCCACCTGGTGGATGTTTGGTGAGCGTATGGTGTTTTTTGGTGTGTTGCACTGTATTGCGGCGGCGAGTGTAATTGGCCTGTTGTTTATCCGCGCCGGCTGGCTAAGTCTGCTGTTCGGGATGGCACTGATCGGTGTGGCACTGAACTATCAATCCGGCTGGTTTGATGTCCCGGGGCGGCGCTGGATTGGTTTGATGACGCACAAGCCACTGACTGAGGATTATGTGCCTCTATTGCCGTGGTTTGGTGTTGTTCTGATAGGCATGGCATTCGGACCTGCCCTGCAAAAACTGGCAGCGCGGGTTCAGCAGACGATGGATGTGAGGCCCATTAATCTATTGGCATTTGCTGGTCGTCATAGCCTGATCATCTATCTTGTACACCAGCCCCTGTTGCTTGGATTGCTGAATCTGTATGTCAAATATATCCGCTAGGTGAGCGGATCTAGTGTTTGTTGTATTCGCTCAACACCGAGCTGACCGCGCGATCCATCAGTGGGGTCCTGTTATCAACCACCCGGGCGCGCGCGCCCCGGATTAACTCGGCTAGTTCTTCTATGTTGTAGTTACCGGCTTTCAGTCCCTTGCGGTCGGTAAACAGATAAGTGTTTGTGATCGGGCTGATCCAGCTGAGTTTGGCGCGCATCGGTTTACCGTCAGCTCCACGGAATTCAATCCAGGCGCCTGTCGTCAGTCGCTTAACCTGGTTGGTAGCGTCGTCACTGATTCCCGGTTTGTCGCGGGAGGTAACTGTACCGGTTTTGGCTTCGTTTGTTGATGCCGTGCTGTCTGCTATCGTTTCGCTGGTGCGCAGATCTGTGACAGCTTCTGATGCTGTGTTGTCATTTGACTGCTCGGTACTTGCTGCTTCGGTAGATGTTTCGATTGCCGATGCTTCATCGGCGGATGCTGTATCCCCGTTGACCGCTGTTCGGCCGTGTGCGTGCACCAGTTTGGCAATAAAATCATCGCGTTCAGTCGCGGGAACGGACAGTCTCTCCATACCGGCACGCAGGTTGCCCAGGAGTACCGGCTGCATGGCGACCAGGCGCTTGCGGTCCTCCAGTGTGTGCTTTGGCTTTACGCTCCAGATGAGGTCATCCATGGTTGAGACGGCCTGATTCCAGGCATCACTTTCCTTGCCCTGGCGGGCGCACGTAATAAACAGAAGATTTTTCCAGTGGTTTACCACAAACTCGCGTACGAAATCGCTGCTATCACCGGTGTTCAGGCGCGGTTCGATTTCTTCCAGTGTGGTCGACTTGGCAACGTCCAGTTTCTCCTGGCCTTCCATTACCCTGGCCGAGCGTTCAGCACGAATCTCCGCGCGCTCTTCTTCGTGTTTAAGAAAGTCTTCGAAATCTTCCAGTACGGTTTCAAACAGGCTGGTGTCTTCCTCGAAGTCGTCCAGAATGGTTTGCACGACGCTGGAGATTTTCTGGTAGAACGGATCATCATTACCCTGATCTTCGTTCCATTCCATGGCAGTGCCTGCCAAACGGTTCAACAGCAGCCGGGCAGGGTGTGACTTTCTCGAGAAAAACTCCTTGTCCATTAACGCGACTTTCAGCACCGGAATCTGCAGCCGGCCGATCAATGCACGCATGGTGTTCGGAATACTCTTGTCGTCAAGAATGTAGTCGAACATCATCGCAATGATGTCAATCGTGGTGTCACCAGCTTTGCCCAGCTCTTTGATAATGGGTGACTGGCGCATGCCGTGCAAAATATTGACCTGTCCCGAGGAGAGGGCTGCCGGGTCTACACTGAAACCTCCGCTACTATCTCCGTCGGCAACTTCGCCACCCTGTTGCAGGAATGTCAGTGCGCCGAGCGAGGCCAGAAATCCTCCGCTGGTGCCGCCGCCTGGCTGGCCATAACCGCCATAAGGTGAATAGTTACCAGCTGGTGAATAGCTGCCACCTGGCACATCGCCGCCGGGTGCAGCATCATAGCCCTCGCTGATGTCACCGCCGCTAACAGGTGCAGGCGGACGTGGGGCCGAGTGGGCTGGCTTGCGCATGGTTGCCTTGATTTCCGGCATGACGCCGAGTTTGACAAGTTGCTGGTTAAGTTCCTTGTAAAGTGCGTCCATGTGACAGACTACATGCTGATCGAACAGCTTGAAGATGACCAGGCGGATCTCCAGGCCGGTTTCGATGCGCTGTACGGCTTCCTTGAAGGCATCGCAGATGGCCTCTGGTCCGAGCGGATTATGCCAGCGCTCCAGGTCAGGGTCGCGAATGAGAAAACCGATGCGTTTGTCGAGCGAATACAGGGTCTGGGTGCAGGTGCCGCGGGTCTTGTTGATCATGTTGCTGATGGCCAGCTCTTCTTCCATGTCATTTTTGCCAACCAGCCCGATTGATGAATCATCTTCAAAATTTAGACTCAGTGCTTCGCTACTGCCGCCATTACGAGGTACGCCCTGGTTAAAGCGATCACAGAAACCGTTGATGAAATCTGTTTCGATATCCTTTCGAATAATGCGCAGTTCACGCATAGCATCGAAATACTGCGTCTGGACCATATTGTTTTCGGCTTTTTCGGCGCGTGCAAACAGGGCATCGTCGATTTGTTCCATCATACGTTCGAGGTAGTGTTCCAGCCGCTTGCTCGCATGATCACGGACCTGGCGCAAGGCCTGGGTGCCCGGGCCGTTGCCCAGGCCACGACGCATCTGGTCAAAATCACCCAGATTGATTACATTTTTCTTCGCTGTATCTGTCATGGTCACACCGGTATCGAGTATGGGGTTTTAGTTCCTAGCGACTGAAAGTATTAGTAGCACAGTGCCAGAGTTGGCTTCTGTGACTGGATTGGCAAATCCAAATGCCGGTCTGCTCCAGTTTTAGCACGGATTGTCGTTAACAGTTGAAAGGAGAACCGGTAGCCATAGCTATGATCAGCCAGAAGCCAAACCTCGCATCCGAGGCTCAAAAACAGTCAATTGTCACTCTGCTGGACGATGTGGAGGGCTTGGTTTCGCCCCCCGATGTCTGCATGCGGCTGTTTGAGCTCATTCACTCACCTACCACCGGCGCAAAACAGATTGCCGAGGTGATTAACCTTGATCCCAACCTGACAGCCCGTCTGTTGCGTATGGCCAATAGCTGTTTCTACAATTTCAGTCGCAAGGTTGATACCGTCAGCCGTGCGGTAACAGTCATTGGCAATTCCGAGTTGTATCAGCTGGCATTGTCCATTTCGGCAGTCAAAACCTTTGCCAATCTGCCCAATGAACTGGTGAAAATGGATACTTTCTGGCGCCATAGCGTGTATACGGGTCTACTGGCACGGGCACTGGCAATACGCGCCAACGTGCTTCACCCCGAACGTCTGTTTGTCTCTGGAATGATGCACGACCTGGGTAGCCTGGTGCTTTACAGTCAACGACCGGATGCCATGCGGGATGTATTGATGGTCGCTAACGGTGACGAAGAGATTCTGTATCAGGCCGAACAGGAGCGCTTCCAGTTTACCCACGCAAGTGTTGCCGCCCATATGATGGAGCAGTGGCATCTACCGGAAGTATTGATCGAGGCCATACGCTGGCATCATGAGCCTGAGCGCGCAGTGCAGGCCTCAATCGAGGCCTACATTCTCTACCTGGCCAACCACCTGGTTAACGAATCCGAGCAGGGTAATTTCATGGGCTCGCCAAAAGCTGATATCCAGCTGTCTCAAGCCATGCTGGAGATTATTGGGCTGCAGGAAGACGAGCTGTTTTTTGCCTTTGAAGAGGCTGCTGAGCAGTTCCCGGCGACGCTACAGGCGTTGATCTGATACAGCCCTTCCGCGGGGTTCTCCATCCAGACGGTTTTCGAGTCTAATTATCTGATCATTAGGGATAAATTCTACTCTAGCTGACTGATAATCGGCCGCTATGCTGAGCGAAGGGAACCCGGACAGTTGGCCCAGGATGCGCGATCAACAGCTTATGGAACAAGCAGCCATTGGTAATCAGGTAAAGCCGTCGGATCTGCCGGCACCTCCCAAGGACGCCATCCGTATCGTCCAGGCTTGCTCGCGAACCGGCATTGATAGCCGGGACCTGGCACAAATTGTCACCAACGACCCCATTCTGACCGCAGAGCTTCTACGGGTTGCCAATTCCGCTTTCTTCGGTCTGGCCAGTCAGGTGAAATCCGTGACCCGTGCTGTGACGGTGCTCGGCAACCGTGCGCTGCGCAATATGGTGCTGTGCATATCGATGCGCGACGCGCTGCGCAAGGATTCAATTCCCGGATTTGATATCGATGCCTACTGGGAGGACGCACTGCGTCGTGCCGTCAGTGCCCGTGGTCTAGCCGGACTCGCCGGCCTCGATGCTGACGAGTGTTTTACTGCCGGCCTGCTGCAGGATTTTGGCCTGCTGGTCATGCTCTACCTGCATCCTGACCAGGTTGAGCACTGGGGATCATTGGCTGCTGCGACCCCGGATCAGCGCCGCGACCTGGAGGTGGAATTTTTCCATACTACGCATGATGACGTTGGCCTGGTTCTGGCGACCAACTGGGATTTGCCCGCTGATCTGGCGATGGCCATGGGGTATCACCACGATGGCCCACCGGAGGATGCCGATCCACAGGATGTGACGCTGTGCAAGGTTTCGGAATGCGCCGACTGGATGGCATCGGTTTACCGCAGTGTTGACAAGCGCAGCGTGGTGCAGCGCACCCGGTCCCTGTTAAAAGAGCACTTCGATGCAGGGCCGGAACAAACCGATTACCTGTTGCAGAAGGTGTCAGAATCGGTAGCCGAAGCCGCGGTTGCCATGGGTATGCGCGTTGGCGATCAAATGTCTTTCGAAGACGTGTTGCGGGAGGCCAATCTTCGTCTTGCCGAGGAAAATCTGAGCTACCAGGAGCTCACCTGGCGTCTTGAGCAGACGTTGGCCGAGCGCGACCAGATTGCAGAAGAGTTGCAGCACGAGCTCGAGCTGGCGCGAGAGGTGCAGAAAAGTCTGCTGCCCGGCGCTGCCGGTTGTATTGAGGGTGTTGTCGGTCAAAATCTCTCCGCCAAGGCAGTGTCTGGCGATTTCTATGACTACTTCCGGCTGCCTGACGGGCGCATTGCCTTCTGTCTGGCCGATGTGTCAGGCAAGGGAATGAATGCGGCGCTGCTGATGGCCAAGACAGCCAGTCTGTTCCGCTGCCTGGGCAAAGGCATACACAATCCTGGAAAACTGCTCGGCATGTTGAACCGGGAAATCTCCGAAACTTCGATACGCGGTATGTTTGTCACCATGGTGGCGGGGGTGATCGATCACAGTACCGGCGAGGTGACTATAGCCAGCGCCGGTCATTTGCCAGCACTGCATATGGGTTGCGCAGCACTGGTGGGTGAATACCCGGCCGGCGGACCGCCGCTGGGCATATCGCCGGAAAGCCAGTTTCCCAATCAAACGTTTAATTTGCAGGGTGGGTGTCTGTACCTGTATACAGATGGTCTGCTGGAAGCCCGCATCGCCGACCAGCGCCTGGAGAAGGAGGGCCTTTTGCGCCTGTTGAAGGAATATTCACACTTGCCCCTGGAGGCGCGCGCGAGTGCCATATCAAATGCGGTACAGGCGGTCGATGGTATTGTGGATGACGACCTGACCCTGCTGATTATAGAGGAAGCCCGGTAACATGGATTGTGAGCAGCAACTGCTGGCCATGAGTTTCTGCTCGCACCCGAGTCGACTCAAATTGTTGCGCTGCGTGTTGCGCGATGCAGCCGATATGGTTGGTCTTACCGAAGAGGGCTCTGATGCTGTCGTACTCGCCGTGAACGAAGCGTGTATGAATATCATTCAGCATGCTTATGAAATGCGTCCGGATGGCCAGATCGATCTGACCATCGTGCAGGAACCGGATGCGCTGGTATTCAGAGTGCGCGACTACGCTGATTGTGTGGATATCGACAAGGTTTGTTCCAGAGACCTGGACGATGTCCGACCTGGCGGACTGGGTGTACACCTGATCGGTTCTCTAATGGATGAGTGCGGCTTTCTGGAGCCACCGGCCGATGGTGGCAATCTCTTTCAGATGAAGAAGTTTCTCAAGGAGCAGAGTTGACTATGGCATTCCCGGTGGAAAATAAAGAAGGATTTTCGGTAGTAATGCTGAACGGTGAGATTGACCTGGGCAACTCGCCTGATGCACGCAAAGTGATTCTCAACTGCCTCAAAAAAATGAAACACGTGGTGGTAGATCTGTCGGCCGTCGACTATATCGATAGTTCGGGTATCGCCAGTCTGGTCGAAGGGTTTCAGTACGCACGTTCCAATAATCTTGAATTTGGACTTATTGGTGTCAGTGAGGCGGCCATGAGTGTCTTGAAGCTGGCCAGGCTGGACAAGGTATTCGAGATACATGCATCACTGGACGAGCGCTTGAAGCGTGGCAGCTGAGATTCACTCCAGCCGGTTCCGGCGTGCTAGCGAGCGCATCGGTCGTCAGTTTGTAACTGGTGTCGAGGACTTCGGCTATGCCGCAGCCTTGCTGGTCGAGAGTCTGTTCTGGGTTTTCTTCGGGCGCTGGTGGCAACAGCCTGTGCGGCTGCAGTCGATGGTCAAGGAAATGATGGAAATCGGCGTTCTGGCAATTCCTGTGCTGGCAATTCTGGCATTTGCCAATGGTGCCATGATGGCCATGCAGGGGATTTATACGCTGCGCGATTTCGGTGCCGAGTCACAAGTGATTAATGGCATTGCGACCTCTGTGACACGCGAATTCGGAGTGCTCATCGCAGGTATAGTGGTTGCCGGCCGTTCCGGCTCGGCCATTGCTGCACGAATTGGAACCATGCAAATGGCACAGGAGATTGATGCCTTGCGGGTTATGGGTGTAGCACCGGTACGTTACCTGGTGTCGCCTATTCTTGTTGCCATGCTGGTGATGCTGCCGGCTATGGCAATACTCTCCGATCTGATGGCAATTCTGGGTGGTGGCGTCATTACTATGCTGGAATTGAATATCGGCCTGGGCAGCTATTTTGAACGGGTGTTGAGTGTCCTGGAACCCGCAGACGTCTGGCAGGGGTTGTCCAAAAGCGTGGTGTTTGGTGTGTTGATTACCCTGGTGGCTACCGCGAATGGTTTTAATGCGCGCGGTGGTGCTGAAGGACTGGGACGCGCGACCACCCGTTCCGTTGTGCTTTGTATCAGCGCCATTGTCGTTGCCGATATGATATTTACTTTTTTCCTGATTTTGTGATGAATGCGCCCGCTGAAAAATTGACATCTGCTGTCATCGAAGTCGAGAACCTGGTCACCTACTATGGTGAGCAGCAGGTGCTGGATGATGTTTCGCTGACTGTCAACGAAGGCGAAATCATGGTGATCATGGGTGGTAGTGGCTCTGGAAAGTCTACCTTGCTGCGCTATCTGTTGGGCCTGCATCAGCCGGATTCAGGTGTGGTTCGTTTGTTCGATAAGGACATAACGGATCTCAGTGGCAGCGAATGGATGGCTATCCGCAAAAAAATGGGCGTGTCGTTTCAGGGAGGTGCATTGTTCAATTCGATGACAGTGGGCGAAAATGTCTGTATGCCCCTGCGCGAGCATACCAGGCTGGACGAGAACACGATGCGCATTATGAGTCGACTCGGGTGCGAGCAGAAACTCATGGCCAGTCTGTTCCGCTGCCTGGGCAAAGGCATACACA
>JBHPFC010000026.1:0-35583 GCA_042576405.1 Pseudomonadota bacterium
TTCGCAGTGCCTTTTTCCCGCCCAATTGTGGCAATTGGTAGCTGGCTGCGATCTCGCCATTCTCATCGATGCGGTGTGTGCTGAACCGGGCACAGTGGTAGAAGTCGATAGTGGGGATCTGCCCCACCGGAAGGAATTACACTCAACGCATGGTATCGGTGTCGGTGAAGCCCTGGCACTGATTCCTGCACTGACGGACCAGCCACCCAGGGTTGTGCTGATCGGTGTCGGCGTGGATGCAGAGGATGGAGGCTGCTCAATGGAAGACGTGAACCGGACATTGCCACGGGTGCGTGAACTCATGGAGGCTCCCCTGCGGGAGTTTCTTCAAACTGCAACAGGCACTTAGCTGTCGCCACTGATGGTGAACATGTCTGTTTTGCTCGCCAGGCCTTCAAAGCATAATGTTTTCACAAGCTTACATCTTGTTAGCGCAAGGCGCATCGAGTACAATTCTGCCGCTTCCAATGCCGTGATCCCGGCCTGAAGCCGTCCGGCTATGCGCCGGCGTTTGACTGTAACTAACTCCAGCGGCGGAGGTTTCCTTGAGTACATTGGCCTTGTTGGCCCTAGAAGACGGCAGCCTGTTTTGGGGCCGGTCGATCGGTTCGGCTGGCCAGAGTGTCGGCGAGGTAGTGTTTAACACCGCCATGACGGGGTACCAGGAGATCCTCACGGACCCCTCCTACGCGCGCCAGATGGTGACGCTGACCTATCCTCATATCGGCAATACCGGTGTTAACCACGAAGATGAAGAGTCGGCAAAGATTCAGTGTGCGGGTTTGATCATTCGCGATTTGCCACGACGTCCGAGCAGTTATCGCAGCGAGCAGAGCCTGGATGAATATCTTCAGTCCCAGGGCGTGGTCGCGATCGCTGAGATAGATACCCGCCGCCTTACCAGGATTTTGCGTGAGAAGGGTGCGCAGAATGGTTGCCTGGTTGCGGGGGAACAGATTGACGAAAATGCTGCGCTTGAAGCGGCGCGTGCTTTCCCCGGGTTGAAGGGTATGGACCTCGCGAAAGAGGTGACTACGGACGAGCGCTATGAATGGACGCAGGGCAGCTGGACACTGGATGGCGGTTTGCCGGAGCCGTGCAAGGCGGCGAGCCTGCCGTACCACGTGGTGGCGTTCGACTACGGGGTAAAACGTAACATCCTGCGCATGCTGGTTGACCGCGGTTGTCGTCTAAGCGTGGTGCCCGCGCAGACCTCGGCCGACGCTGTGCTGGCACTCAATCCCGATGGTGTATTCCTGTCCAACGGACCGGGCGATCCGGAACCTTGTGACTATGCAATCAGTGCGATTCAAGAGATCGTCGATACCGGTTTACCGGTGTTTGGTATTTGTCTGGGGCACCAGTTGCTGTCGCTGGCCAGCGGCGCGCAGACAATAAAAATGAAATTTGGTCATCACGGTGCTAACCACCCGGTACAGGATCTGGACTCCGGGGTGGTGATGATTACCAGCCAGAACCATGGCTTTGCGGTTGATGGAGACAAGTTGCCGGACTGTCTGAGCGTGACTCATAAATCACTGTTCGATGGTTCACTGCAAGGTGTACACCGTACGGATAAACCGGCTTTCAGCTTTCAGGGACACCCCGAGGCAAGTCCGGGGCCGCATGACGTGGCGCCATTATTCGATCACTTCATTGAATTAATCGAAAGCCAGCGCGAGCGGGCCAGAGTACAGGGTTCCTGATGCCAAAAAGAACAGATATCCAGAGTGTCCTGATAATTGGCGCGGGGCCGATTGTCATCGGTCAGGCCTGCGAGTTCGATTATTCCGGAGCACAGGCCTGCAAGGCGCTCAAGGAAGAGGGTTACCGCGTCATCCTGGTTAACTCCAATCCGGCAACCATCATGACGGACCCCGGCAGTGCCGATGCGACCTATATCGAACCCATCAACTGGGAAACGGTAGCGCTGATTATCGAAAAGGAACGACCGGACGTATTGCTGCCCACCATGGGTGGTCAGACTGCGCTCAACTGTGCGCTCGACCTGGCACGTGAAGGCGTGCTGGAGAAATTCGGTGTAGAAATGATTGGCGCGAACCGTGAGGCCATTGACAAGGCCGAGGACCGGGACAAGTTCCGCGAAGCCATGCTGAAAATCGGCCTTGATATGCCGCGTGCGGCAGTAGCCCACAGTATGGAAGAGGCCCTGCAGGTGCAGGCCCAGGTAGGTTTTCCTACAGTAATCAGGCCATCATTTACCATGGGTGGCAGCGGTGGCGGTATTGCTTATAACAAGCAGGAATTCGTCGAGATCTGTGAACGTGGGCTGGAGTTGTCACCGACCAACGAGTTGCTGGTTGAAGAATCCATTCTCGGTTGGAAAGAATACGAAATGGAAGTGGTGCGTGACCACCGGGATAACTGCATTATTATCTGCTCCATCGAGAACTTTGATCCCATGGGCGTGCATACCGGTGATTCCATCACCGTGGCTCCTGCCCAGACGCTGACCGACAAGGAATACCAGATCATGCGTAACGCCTCGCTGGCGGTGTTGCGTGAAATCGGCGTGGAGACCGGGGGCTCGAATGTGCAGTTCGCCATCAACCCCGATAACGGCCATATGATCATTATCGAAATGAATCCACGGGTGTCGCGCTCCTCGGCGCTGGCATCCAAAGCTACGGGTTTCCCGATCGCAAAAGTTGCTGCCAAGCTCGCCGTTGGCTACACGCTGGACGAGTTACAGAACGAAATTACCGGCGGTGCAACGCCCGCATCTTTCGAGCCGAGTATCGATTACGTAGTCACCAAAATACCCCGATTTACCTTCGAGAAATTCCCGCAGGCTGAAAACCGCCTGACTACGCAGATGAAGTCCGTGGGCGAGGTGATGGCTATAGGCCGTACGCTGCAGGAATCCATGCAAAAGGCGCTGCGTGGCATGGAAACGGGTATCGACGGGTTTGACGAGCTGGTCGATCTGAAACAGGATGGCGTGCTCGATCTGATCCGCCGTGAACTGCGCGAACCGGGCGCTGAACGAATTCTGTATCTGGCAGATGCTTTCCGCGCAGGACTCGACCTCGACGAGGTGCACGCATTGACCAGGATCGACCCCTGGTTCCTGGAACAGATTCACGAACTGATTCAACTCGAAGAAGAGGTTCGTGAGGAGGGTATTGGCGGCTTGAATAAACAGCGGGTGCGTAAACTCAAGCGCAAGGGTTTTTCTGACCGTCGGCTTGCCAGGTTGCTGAACTTTGACGAAACAGCTTTCCGCAAGCTGCGTCACGAGTTCGATGTGCGCCCGGTATACAAACGGGTCGATACCTGCGCGGCGGAGTTTTCTACCAGCACCGCCTACATGTACTCCACCTACGAGGAAGAGTGCGAATCCGAACCGAGTAACAAGAAAAAAATCATGGTGCTGGGGGGCGGGCCTAACCGTATCGGGCAGGGCATAGAATTTGACTACTGCTGTGTGCATGCGGCGCTGGCGATGCGCGAGGATGGTTACGAAACCATCATGGTGAACTGCAACCCGGAGACGGTTTCCACAGACTACGATACGTCTGACAGGCTGTATTTCGAGCCATTGACGCTTGAGGATGTGCTTGAGGTTATAAGCAAGGAGCAACCCACAGGCGTCATTGTGCAGTACGGTGGACAAACGCCGCTGAAGCTGGCGCGTGCACTGGAAGCGGCCGGTGCGCCGATTATCGGTACGACTCCGGACAGTATCGATCTTGCTGAAGACCGTGAGCGCTTCCAGCAGATGATTCATAAGCTTGAATTGCTGCAACCACCTAACCGTACAGCACGTAGCGTCGAGGCGGCTATCGCTCTGGCCGAAGAAATCGACTACCCGCTGGTGGTGCGGCCGTCCTATGTGCTGGGCGGAAGGGCCATGGAAATTGTCTACAATGAAGACGATTTACGCACCTATATGACCGAGGCTGTGAGTGTTTCCAACGAGTCTCCGGTGCTCCTCGACCACTTTCTTAACGATGCTATCGAGGTTGATGTCGATGCCATCTGTGATGGCGAAGATGTGCTGATCGGTGGCATCATGCAGCATATTGAACAGGCCGGTGTACATTCCGGTGACTCCGCGTGTTCATTGCCGGCATACAGCCTGAGTAGCGAAATACAGGACCGGATGCGCGAGCAAATGCGGGCCATGGCGCTCGAACTGAATGTGGTAGGTCTGATGAATGCCCAGTTTGCCATCAAGGATGAAGATATTTACATCCTTGAAGTGAACCCGCGCGCTTCGCGGACAGTGCCTTTCGTATCCAAGGCAACGGGGGTGCCACTGGCCAAGATCGCAGCGCGTTGCATGGCCGGGCGGTCTCTGAAGCAGCAGGGTATTACCGAGGAGCTCGTGCCAGCCTATTACTCCGTTAAAGAGGCTGTGTTTCCGTTCGTCAAATTCCCGGGTGTCGACCCGTTGCTGGGGCCGGAAATGAAATCCACCGGTGAGGTCATGGGCGTTGGTCGCAGTTTCGGAGAGGCCTTTGCCAAGGCGCAAATCGGTGCCGGCGAAGCGCTGCCGCGCTCAGGCAAGGTTTTTGTCAGTGTGCGCAATACTGACAAGGATGAAGCGGTGGAGGTATCGCGTGAACTCACCAATCTTGGGTTCACTATTGTCGCCACACGCGGTACTGCTGAGGCTATCAGCGCTGCAGGTATTGCCTGCGAAGTGGCTAATAAAGTAACCGAGGGCCGCCCTCATATTGTGGATATGATCAAGAACGACCAGGTGGATCTAATCGTGAATACGACAGAGGGCAAACAGGCTATTGCCGACTCCTACACCATTCGTGGTGCAGCCTTGCAACACAAGGTGCCGTACAGCACGACGATTGCTCATGCATATGCGACAAGTCTGGCATTGTCCTGTATCGATACGCCCTCGGTAGTTAAATTACAGGATTTGCATCAGGAGCAAGTGGCATGAACAAGGTCCCGTTAACAAAAAAAGGTGCCGAAAATCTTCAGGCTGAGCTGCATCAGCTAAAGACAGTCGATCGTCCGCGAATTATTCAGGCTATTGCTGAAGCGCGTGCGCATGGCGATCTTAAGGAAAATGCCGAGTATCACGCTGCACGCGAGCAGCAGAGTTTTGCCGAGGGCCGTATCAAGGACATTGAAGGCAAACTCTCGCATGCCAATATCATCGATGTTACCAGCCTCGATGCCGGTGGCAAGGTGGTGTTCGGTGCTACTGTTGATATGGCGGATGAAGATACGGGTGAAGAGCTGACTTACCAGATCGTTGGTGAGGATGAGGCCGACATCAAGCAAGGGCTGATTTCCGTCAGTTCCCCAATTGCGCGTGCTCTCATAGGCAAGGAGGAGGGCGATGTGGCAACGGTGGTCGCGCCTGGTGGTGAACGCAATCTGGAAATTGTAGAAGTCCGCTACGTGTAACGGCTGCATGCTACAACGTCTCTTGTTTTGAACAGCAGCCGCATGCTCGCTGGTGAAAGACTCCTGCTGACAATCTGGGTTGGCGGGCTGTGGGCGATCGGTTACATGGTGGCCCCCGCCCTGTTCGCGAACCTCGAGGATCGCGCACTGGCCGGTAGCCTGGCTGGCGTCATGTTTGAAATTATTGCCTATGTTGGTCTTGCCTGCGGCACCCTGCTATTACTGTTTAATCAATTGCGTCACACGAATCAGCGCTTTAACTGGCGTGCGGTGGTATTGCTGGCCATGATTCTGTTCATTGTTGCCGGACAGTTTTTGGTGGCCCCGATGATTACCGAACTGCGCTCGCAAGGTTTAACGGATAGCGCCGAATTTGGCCGGCTGCACGGTGCGGCTTCGGTGCTTTATCTGTTGAACAGCCTGTTAGGTATAGTTCTGATTGTAGCTCGTGATGGTAACAATTGAGATGAGTAAACGAGTCAACCGGCCAGCACGTAAACGATGCCGGCACCAAAAATTGCGGGCGGTAGCGTGATTCGACGTGGCTGGCGGGTTAGATAGTCCAATATCAGTAGTCCGATGTACACGCACAGCATGTATATTGGAATAACCTGAAAAGAAGTCAGGTGATACACGTCAGAGGGCAGGTAGTAGGCATAGTAGTCGCCCAGCAATCTCAGGAATATCAGGTTGCCCAGTATTTCGAATACAAAAGGTGCTTCGAAGCCGATAATGAAGGCAATACCAAAGGGAGTATTCCATCGGGGCGGCAGCTTCGCTTCAAGTGTTTGCTTGGCAAAGTAAAGGTGGATGCCATAGGCAGTCCAGACAATAAGCCCCAGGGCGGATACATTTTGGTCGTGTAGAGGCAGAATCCGGTATTCCCAGAGTTTGGATCCGAACCATAATTCGTACAGAGGGTTTATCAGGGATTCGCCGATAACAGCCAACAGCAGCACACTGGACGCTGTCAGTGCGAGCCCGTAAAAGTCGATGCGAAGCTTGCTTCCGAGAATCAAGCGGTTGATGCACAGTGAGGTCAACACCAGTGCGGTGCCAAATATAATACCTGCAGCAATTTCCATGAGTCTTCCCTGTTCGAGCACCTTGCCTGGACAGCCAGTGGCCATTGTGTACGTAAGGATATCGGTCATCATCGCTTGTAACTGAAATCGGTATTTGCCGAGTCCGGCTGCAGCCGCTAACATGGTCTCCAGACTAGATGTTTTGTCCACAAGCCAAGGAGCTGTGTGTTGCGAATATCGTTTCCATGGCTGGCACTGGGGCTGGGGCTGCTGATCGCGCTGGTGCTGATGGCCACCGGTGCTGTCGGGCCCGAGGCTGACCGCCGCCTGCCGCTGCTTACACTGCTAATTGTCACCGAGTTTGGTTTTTTCCTGACCGCCATTGGATCAGGGCTGGCCTTGCGTAGCCTGATACACCAGGGTTTTAGCGGCAGTTTAATTATTTCGGCGCTGGGTTGTGGCATGCTGGCTGCCGGGTTTTTGTGGCTTGGCCTGGGATTGTGGCCCGGTAGTTTTCCTGGCAACGGCTGAGTCGAAAGGGTGAAATTGATGCAGCATAGTGTGAGTATGGCTTTCGCATTACCCGGCCTGCTGATGCTGTTACTGACAGCTTGCGCGCCGGAAGTCGGTAGTGAGCGCTGGTGCGGACAGATGGACGAAACGCCGAAGGGTGACTGGACGGCGAATGAGGCGGCAGATTATGCCCGTCATTGCCTGCTGAACTGATCTGCACACTTTGTATCAGATTTCTGGAAGATAATGAATAAGGAGACATTTATGTCGCGGCCCGGACGTGTTTTGTTGTGGATGTTGTCTTTCCTGGGGCTGCTTGGTCTGGCTGTCGCAGCGCTGATTGAGCCGCTCAGCGAGGCGTTCCTTTCCAATCCTGTTTTTAATACCGTTATTGTCGGTGTTTTCGTGGTCGGCGTGCTGGTGAGTTTCCGGCAAGTGGCGGGACTGTCTACAGAGGTCAGCTGGGTCAACCGGGTACGCAGCCGCCGCAAGCGCGGCTCTTCGCGGCCACGCCTGCTCATTTCTCTGGATAAAATGTTCGCCCAGCACGGCGACGAGCCTGTCAGCCTCTCACCCCCGTCTTTGCGCGCTGTCCTGGATAGTGTGCGCCTGCGTCTGGATGAATCCCGTGATGTGTCGCGCTATACCATCGGGTTGCTGATATTTCTGGGTCTGCTGGGAACGTTCTGGGGGCTTTTGGATACTGTAAGTGCGGTAGGTCGTATGATTAGTGACCTGAATGCCGGTGGCGGCGAAAATGGCGTGTTATTTGGTTCCCTGCTGGCAGGTCTGGACAAGCCGCTGGCTGGCATGGGCACAGCATTCAGTTCTTCCCTGTTTGGCCTGGCCGGTTCGCTGGTGCTGGGTTTTCTCGATCTCCAGGTAGGGCATGCACAAAACCGCTTCTTCAACGAGCTGGAAGACTGGCTCACTGGTATGACCCGCATGTCCGGTTTGCAAATGCATGCCGAGGGCCAGCTCAGTGACCCAACCTATATTCATGCAATGCTCGAACAGACGGCGGAAACACTGGATAAACTTCAGCGCAATATTATGCGCGATGATGTCCAGCGCCGGCAGGTCAGCGAGCAGATTCAGGGTTTGGGTGAGAAGCTGGCTGTTTTTGTCGATCAGTCACATGACGAGCAACGGCTGATGGCCATGCTGTCAAAAGGGCAGAGCGAACTGGCGCCGGTGCTGTCCAGGCTCGTTGAGCAACAAAGTGACAACGAGTCTGCATTGCATACACATGTCCGCAACCTGGATATCAATATTAAAAGGCTGGCTGATAACCTGTCAGGTGGTCGTGAACAGTTGTCGGACGATATCCGTGATGAGCTGCGTCTGATCGCCCGTGCGCTGTCTGCCGAGGCCCATGGCCGCGGACGACATCAAAGTAAGAGCCGGGCGGGCTGACCGTTATGATGCTCACTAACCGTCGTCGCCGGGCGCTGGATATCTGGCCGGGATTTGTTGACGCACTGGCGGCGTTGTTAATGGTCGTCATTTTTGTTTTGTTGCTGTTTTCGCTTGGGCAATTTCTTTTAAGTGATGCACTGTTGGGTCGTGACGAAGCTATTGATCAGTTGCGAGGGCAAATGCGTGGTCTTGCGAATGTGTTGAGCCAGGAACGTAAGGATAAAGACAGTCTTGAATCAGAGCTGACGGGCGTTAACAAGGCCCTGGAGTCCAGTCTGTTAAGCGAAGATGATCTGCGCCAGCGCCTGTCTTTGATGACCCTTGAAGCGAGGGAAACCGAAGTTGCGCTGGCCGCATTGCAAGTCGAGCTGGATACCAGTCGTACCCAGCTGTCGGAGCAGTTACAGCTCGTAGCGCAGCGTACCGAGACTGTCAGTAGTCTGGAAGCGGAACGTGATCAACTCGAGGAATCATTGCAGGACAGTGAGCAGAAAGTGATTCAGGCACGCGATTCCTCGGCAGAACTGGGTGTGCGGCTGGAAGCGCTGAATGAACAGTTAATGCGACTCAATTCGGCCTTGTCTGTTTCAGAGAGTGAGTTGAAAGACAAAAACCTGGAAGTTGAAGATCTCGGGCAGCGACTGAATACGGCACTGGCTGGCAAGGTCGAGGAACTGGCAGTGTATCGGTCAGAGTTTTTTGGCAAGCTGCGTGAGTCACTGCGGGATAACGCTGATATTCGCGTTGAGGGCGACCGTTTTGTGTTGCCTTCCGAAGTCCTGTTCTCGTCAGCGTCAGCCACGCTCGATGTGGAGGGGCAGCATGAAATTGCTGCAGTAGCGCGAACGCTGAAAAGTATTGCTGCACAGATACCGGACGATATCGACTGGGTACTGCGTATTGACGGGCATACTGACCGGCGCCCGGTACGCAAGGCATTCCCTTCCAACTGGGAACTGTCGTCGGCACGTGCGACCAGTATTGTGAAATATCTTGTCGAGCAGGGTATACCACCGCATCGACTGGTAGCGGCAGGATTCGCCCAGTATCACCCACTGGATAAAGGGGACACTGCCGAGGCTTATCGGCGTAACCGTCGAATCGAGTTCAAGCTGACCAGCCGCTAGCGCTTTGCTGCACTACGCCATTGCTGGAAGGTCGGGTACTCGAGATAGGCGCCGGTGATGACATAGTCGAGCACGTTGCGTAAGCGGTAAAACTGCACAACGGAGTCGACACGCAGGATCTCATCTCCGTTGTCGTCGAAGAAAATCAGTGTCGGTGTGTAGAACAGACCGAGTTTGTCAGCCCATTTTTTTGCGGTCGTTCGTCTGCCATCCGGGGTCTGTACCAGTGTGTCACTCCATATATCCAGCTGGGTAGCATCGAGTTCATTCAGACGCCTGCGAATGTCGGCTTGTTGTAACGGGCCGGTGTGCAGGACATCGCAGGCATGACAGTCGCCCTGTTCGAAAAATACTACCAGCGGCCGTTCTCCGGGAATATGCGAACGATCCAGAGCGTGTGGTCCGGGGGTGAAAAAGTCTTCCTCACTGAGTTCTCCGGCCTCGAAAACCAGCGGGACGTCGGCGCGTGCCAGGTAACTGCGGAAAGACTCACGCAGGTAATGTCCGTCTGCAACATATTCCATAGCTGCCCTGAACTTGTAGGGTGGGTAGTAGCCGGATAATCGCAGGGCTTCCCGCTGTTGGCTGTCGTAAAAAATTAGCGTGGGCGTAAAGTCGATATGATGGTTAACCGAAAAGCTGCGTTCGTCCCATTCGCGCCCATCGAGCCCGGTCAATGATCGCTGACCGTGGATATCGATACCAATGACATCAAAATGTTTCTGCGTATAGGCCAGGATATCCGGTTTGCCGAAATTTGTTTCCAGTAATTGTTTGCAGTAGGCACAGTTCTTCTGGCCAAAGTAGACCATCAATCCCTGCTTGTTCGCGGCAATGGCTTCCTTGATATCTTCACGCAAGTCCAGAAAGCTGAGTTTGAACCAGCGGGGATGGCTGATGGGTTCGGGCAGGGCGGCGTCATCGAATTTTTCGAAATCTGTCAATTCCTCCGGCTCACCACCCTGTGCATACAGTAAACCGGGGAAGCTCCAGACCGCCAGAACGGAAAGGCAAACGGTAAACGCGGTGGCCCTGGATAACGAACTGTTTGGCATTGCTCTGTTTCCGTATGAACGCTAACAACTGTCGGCATTGTTTGTTATGTTGCCCGCCCATACGCGCGGAATGCATTGACTATAGTCATATCCACTAGAATGTAGTGAATTTTGATCCTTTAGGCTTCTTTAAAAAAAGCAGGGCGGTATTGCCAACGCGCTGAATGAGTGCGGCATGACTGCGTTCACAAAGATGGGTAATCGCCTGGTCGCGCTCATCGCGGTCGCCAACATTGACCCTGATTTTCATCAGTTCGTGGTGGGCCAGCGAGCGTTCGAACTCGTCCAGCAGGGATTCTGACAATCCCCCAGCGCCCACAATGATTACCGGCTTCAGTTTATGGCCCAGTCCGCGTAACCTTTTCTTTTGTTCATCTGTTAATGTCATATGGGGACTGATTTTAATTCGCTACCCATTAAATTGGTACCGGTTTAACTGTTACGGAATATTCATGGCGCGCAGCAAAAGCAGCCACCGCTGGCTGAGAGAACATTTCGACGATGAGTATGTCAAAAAGGCGCAACGGGACGGGTACCGCTCGCGTGCGGTTTACAAGCTCGAAGAGATCCAGGCCAAAGACCGCATTATCAAGCCTGGCATGTCGATTGTTGACCTGGGTGCGGCGCCCGGAGGCTGGAGTCAGTACGCATTAGGACTAATAGGCCGGAAAGGGGTCGTGGTGGCGATGGATATACTGCCCATGGAGCCGCTTCCCGGGGTAATGTTTGTTGAGGGTGATTTTCGCGAGGAAGACGTTTTGAATGAATTGCTGGCGGTACTCGAGGAACGGGAAATTGACCTTGTAATGTCGGATATCGCCCCCAATATAAGTGGAATGGAAGCCGTCGACCAGCCTCGAGCAATGTATCTTGCGGAATTAGCAGTGGATTTTGCCGATCGCGTATTGCGCCCGGGCGGTGACCTGCTGGTCAAGTTATTTCAGGGGGAGGGCTTTGATGTCCTGCTAAAGGACCTGAAACAGCGCTACGACAAGGTGATTGTGCGTAAGCCAAAGGCTTCACGGCCACGTTCGCGCGAAGTCTATGCGCTGGCGAGAGGACGTAAAATATAGTATGTTTCAGGAAACTACCAGTTGGGCCGAAACGCCTTGCAGGACAATACCTTCAGTTATTCTCCTATCCCTGGTTAATCGCCGTCTACGGTCTTTAAAGAGGTAAATGATTTGAACGACATGGCGAAGAATATTCTTCTCTGGGTGATCATTGCGGTCGTCCTGATGTCTGTATTTAACAATTTTGGTCCGCCGACGCCGCGCGCACAGAGCGTGCCGTATTCTGACTTTATTGGTAACGTCAAAAGCGGCCTCGTTCAGAGCGTTGTTATTGACGGCCGGACGGTCAAGGGCCAGCTGGCCAGCGGCGAAAAATTCTCCAGCTACACGCCGAATGATCCCGAGATGATCAATGATCTGCTCAGCAATGGTGTGCAGGTCAAGGCGCAGGCGCCGGAACAGGAATCGCTGCTGATGCAGATCTTCATTTCCTGGTTCCCGATGCTGTTGCTGATCGGTGTGTGGATTTTCTTCATGCGTCAGATGCAGGGTGGTGGCGGCGGACGCGGCGCCATGTCCTTTGGCAAAAGCCGTGCGCGCATGCTTGGCGAAGACCAGGTCAAGATCACCTTTAACGATGTTGCCGGTGTCGAGGAAGCCAAGGAAGAAGTCGCCGAGCTTGTCCAGTTCCTCAGAGATCCTGGCAAATTCCAGAAGCTGGGCGGCAAGATTCCCCAGGGCGTGCTGATGGTCGGCTCACCGGGTACCGGTAAGACGTTGCTGGCAAAAGCTATTGCCGGTGAGGCCAAGGTGCCGTTCTTCACCATCTCCGGTTCCGACTTTGTGGAAATGTTTGTCGGCGTGGGTGCATCCCGCGTGCGTGATATGTTCGAGCAGGCCAAGAAACATGCGCCCTGCATCATCTTTATCGACGAAATCGATGCTGTTGGGCGCCATCGTGGCGCTGGACTGGGTGGTGGTCACGATGAGCGCGAGCAGACGCTCAACCAGTTGCTGGTCGAAATGGATGGCTTCGAGGGTAACGAAGGTGTCATCGTCATTGCCGCGACCAACCGGCCTGACGTGCTCGACCCGGCGTTGTTACGCCCTGGCCGGTTTGACCGTCAGGTTGTAGTTCCGCTGCCGGATATTCGTGGACGTGAGCAGATACTCAAGGTGCACTTGCGCAAGGTGCCAGGTTCTGACGACCTCAAGCCAGGCGTAATTGCCCGTGGTACACCGGGGTTCTCCGGTGCTGATCTGGCCAACCTTGTCAACGAGGCGGCTTTGTTTGCAGCACGCGCGAACAAGCGTCTGGTCGATATGGAAGATCTCGACAAAGCCAAGGACAAGATCATGATGGGCGCCGAGCGGCGTTCCATGGTGATGAGTGAGGAAGAGAAAAAGCTCACCGCCTATCACGAAGCCGGTCACGCCATTGTTGGTCGCATGGTGCCGTCGCACGATCCGGTCTACAAGGTAACAATCATTCCCCGCGGCCGCGCCCTGGGTGTGACTATGTTCCTGCCGGAGGAAGATCGCTACAGCTACAGCCGGCAACGCCTGGAAAGCCAGATCTCCAGCCTGTTCGGCGGGCGTATTGCCGAGGAAATGATTTTCGGCGAAGACATGGTCACCACTGGCGCGTCCAATGATATTCAGCGCTCTACTGAACTGGCGCGCAATATGGTTACCAAGTGGGGGCTTTCCGAGCGCCTGGGGCCGTTAACCTACAGTGAGGAAGATGGCGAAGTCTTCCTGGGCCATTCGGTGACACAACACAAGAACGTATCGGATGAAACCGCACACGCTATTGATGGCGAGATCCGAACGATTATCGATCGCAACTATGATCGAGCCAGGCAGATTCTTACCGATAATCTGGATAAATTGCATCTCATGGCCGAAGCGCTGATCAAGTACGAGACTATCGACAGCGACCAGATTAACGACATTATGACCGGTAAACCTGCGCGCGAGCCCAAAGATTGGGATGACAGTCAGTCAAGCGGCAAAGGTACTGCCAGCAAAGCCGGTTCCGACGATAGCAAGGATAGTACAGATCCTATCGGTGGACCTGCCGGACAGCACTGATCGACTGTAACGGAAAGAGTCTGGATCTGTCTCGCCCCCAGGTTATGGGGGTGCTCAATATCACCCCCGATTCCTTCTCGGACGGGGGTGATTTTTTTACGTCTGAGGCTGCTGTAGAAAGGGCCTTGCAGATGGAAGCGGACGGTGCGGCTATTATCGATATCGGTGGCGAATCAACCCGCCCCGGGGCTGACCCGGTGTCGGTCGAGGAAGAACTCGGTCGTGTGGTACCGGTTATTGAAAACCTGGCGACACGTCTGGGGGTGCCCATCTCCATCGATACCCGAAAACCGGCAGTCATGCGTGCGGCAGTCGAAGCTGGTGCGGGATTGATCAACGACGTTAATGCATTGCGCGAAGAGGCCGCGCTGGAGGTCGCTGCAGCGTGTTCGGTTCCGGTGTGTCTCATGCACATGCAGGGTGAACCCCGGAATATGCAGGCAGCACCACAGTATGATGACGTCGTTGATGAGGTGCGCGGATTTTTACACGAGAGGGTGCAGGCTTGCCTGGCCGCGGGTATACCGCGGGAGAAGCTGCTTCTGGATCCCGGCTTCGGTTTCGGGAAATCAGTAGAGCATAATTTACAATTGCTGGCGCGTCTCGACGCGTTCAGTAGTATGGGTATACCAATACTGGTTGGGCTTTCTCGAAAGTCCATGATCGGTAAATTGCTGGGACTCGAGGTGGGTGAACGTCTACCCGCGAGCCTGGCGCTGGCCGTACTCGCCGTAGAGCGGGGCGCAGTGTTGGTAAGAACACATGATGTTGCAGCTACCTGGCAGGCGCTGCAGATGAATGTGGCGCTAAGATCAGTACATTAAGGTTTTGGGGAACAAAAAATGACCAGGAAATATTTCGGTACCGATGGTATTCGCGGCCGCGTCGGGGATGACCCCATCAACGCGGAGTTCATGCTTAAACTCGGTTGGGCAACCGGCCGTGTTTTAGGGGAGGGCTCCAGGGCCAGAGTGGTCATCGGCAAGGACACCCGGATCTCGGGTTACATGTTCGAGTCTGCGCTGGAGGCCGGTCTTTCCGCCGCCGGTGTCGATATCTGCCTGCTCGGCCCCATGCCTACACCGGGTATTGCTTACCTCACGCGGACGTTGCACGCTTGTGCCGGCATTGTTATCAGTGCCTCGCATAACCCGCATTACGACAACGGTATAAAGTTCTTCTCTGCTGACGGCATGAAATTGCTCGATGAAATCGAACACGCCATTGAAGCAGAGCTTGGAAAGAACATGGTTACTGTTGCGTCAGACCGGTTGGGGAAAGCAGAGCGTATCGAAGATGCGCGTGGTCGTTATATCGAGTTCTGTAAAAGTACTATTCCATTACGCATCAGTCTGCGCGGGATGAAAATTGTCGTTGATTGCGCCAATGGTGCCACCTACCAGGTGGCACCGGCAGTCCTGCATGAAATGGGTGCAGAAGTGATTCCTGTCGGCGTTCATCCCGATGGTCTGAATATCAATGAGGGTTGCGGTTCCACCAACCCGGATTTGTTGCGTGCAACCGTTCTGGATCAGGGTGCTGACCTGGGTATTGCGCTGGACGGCGATGGTGACCGGTTATTGATGATCGACCACAAGGGTGAACTGGTCGATGGCGATGAGTTGCTCTTTATTATTGCCCAGAGCCGCCATGAAGGCGGCAGTCTTGAAGGCCCGGTCGTGGGTACATTGATGAGTAACCTCGGGCTTGAACACGCTTTGCAGCGCAAAAATATAGAGTTTGTCCGTGCTCAGGTCGGTGATCGTTATGTGATGGAATTATTGCAGCGACACAATGGTGTCATCGGCGGTGAGTCATCCGGCCATATTATCTGCCTGGATCGCACCACGACCGGTGACGGTATGGTGTCTGCGTTGCAGGTACTGGCGACAGTTGTCCAGAAGGACACTTCACTGCACGAGCTTAAGCAGGGTATGCACAAATATCCCCAATTGATGATTAACGTGCCGCTGGAACACCGTATCGATGTCGATGCCAGTCAGCCAATTCAGGCGGCTGTTAAAGCCGCTGAAAAGATTCTTAATGGCAAGGGCCGCGTTTTATTGCGTCCATCCGGCACAGAGCCCCTGATTCGCGTCATGGTCGAGGGTGAAGAAGAGGCGCTGGTGCACGAACAGGCGAAAAAGATTGCAGCTGTGGTCCAACAGACCGTCAGTGCGCAAGCTGAGAGCGCCTGACAGGAAAAGGGGCAGATCAATTATCCCCGGAAAGAAATCCCTCTCCTTCCTGGCGCTTGTTCTGGCTACGCCTCTGGCCCTGGTTGGTGTCAACCTGCATACGTTTCACCGGCTTACCGACGAGGCGCAAATAGCCAGACTTCGCTTCGTCGAGATGGCGCCACGGCAGTACGCGGTCGAGTTGCGCACGGGTGATTTTTGCTCCCCGCAGCACTTTGCAATCAAGGGCGACGAATGGCGCCTAGATGCGCGCTTTCTGAAGTGGAAGCCACTGGCCAACCTGATTGGCTTTGATGCAATGTACAGGCTCGATCGACTCAGCGGCCGTTACAGTGATATCGACGCTGCCAACAATGCACCACACGTCGCGTTTCAGGTTGGTGAAAAGCCGGTCGTTGATCTGACTGATTATCTTCGTGGAGACTGGAAATACTGGTCGCCGGTAGATACCTCATTCGGTAGCTCGGTGTATGAAGTCATCGATCCAGCTTATGAGTATACCGTCTACCGCACACAATCGGCGCTCCTGATACGCAAGGAAATAATCACTGCATCACATTACGAAGGCGGTGCGCTGGTGATACAGATAGAGAAACCATGTGGGGATGATAACTAGGCGCTGGCGCAGCGGTTTCAGGGTGCGTGGCGAGATAACCAGGGCCCATGAAAAAACAATCTCTTTGCATAAAACAGTGTCGAGGATGGTGAATGAAATCATTATTGCTATCGGGTTGCTCAGTATAGCCATTGGCGTCCTGCAAAAGCATTTCCATCTGGACAGTATTTAAGACCCGCGTTTGCCGGGGTTGACGCCGAAAGACTTCCTGGCGTTTGGGGGCATAATTTTTCTTTTGGCAATTGCTGCCGCATCCAGTAGCAATGAGTACGCCAGCTACAGGATCAATTGTCCACTGAGCCCGGAATTCCCATCGCCTCCCGCATAATATGAAATATCATGTTCTGCTCCATCACGCCATGCACCAGGTCGGCGCCTGGGCCATGGGCGTAGATAACAACGTCCTCACCACCGTGGGTTTCTGATTTAAGCGGAACCAGCGCCTGTTGGTGAAAGTGAGGATCTCCCGTATCGATATTCGACAAATCCTGTTCGCGTCCGCTCACAGGCAGGCGCCGTTTGCTTGTCAGCGCCTGTGTATCGCGGAACAAATAACCCGGACCGTTCTGATAGCCGAGAGTTGTGTAAGGTTTGCCGTCTTCGGCCAGTTTGGGGCTGGATTCGGGTTCGCCAAATTGATTATTGCCGACCACCTTGCCAAGAATGGGGTTGCCGCGGGTTGGGTAACCGGCCATGGTGAAGGCGTGGCTGTGGTCTGCGGTAACAATGATCAGTGTGTCGTTCGCATCGGTTTTATCAAGCGCCGTGGTCACGGCTCTCGATAACTCAATGGTATCGGTGAGCGCGCGATAGGCATTGCCCGCGTGGTGGGCGTGGTCGATGCGGCCGCCCTCAATGACCAGAAAATAGCCTTGCCGGTTTTTCTTCAGTATGTCGATGGCTTTGGCCGTCATCTCTGACAGTGGCGGCTCACCGCCGGGGTCCAGGCTGCGATCCGCTTCATACTGCATGTGTGAATAGCTGAACAGGCCCAGCAGATGGTCGGTTTTTGCCAGGTCCAGGGCGTCGAGCTGGGCCTGGCTCCACACGTAGGCCGAATGGCTGCCGGACAGCCATTCCTGTGTCAGGTCACGGCCGTCTTTACGCAGGCCCTTTTTGTCCGTCAACTCCGGGTCGGTTTCGGTGTTCGGGATAAAATAACGCCGGCCGCCGCCGAGGGCGACCTCCAGGCCATCGCCATACGGAAAATCGATTAACTGGCTGGCGATATCCCTGCAACCATCCTGCAGAGCTGCAGCAGGCATTTTGCTATCACCTTCCCAGCCACGTTCCGGTGAATGAGCGTAGGTGGCGGCCGGTGTTGCATGGGTGAGACGGGTGGTGGTTACCACACCCGTTGATTTGCCAGCCTGTTCCGCATATTCAAGAAAAGTGGGTAGTGACTTGCCTTGCGAGCTTCGACAATCGGTGCGTCTGCTGTACTGGTTTACCGAGATCACGCCAGCGCGGGTTTTCTCACCGGTCATGATGGCCGACATTGAACCGGCCGAGTCGGGTGTCTGCTGATTAGTGTTGTACGTCTTGGACAGGGCAACGTTAGGGAATCGATCAAAGCTCAGCAGGTTTTCCTCACCGGGCTCACCGCGTAACTGGCCCTCCAGGATACGTGCCGCGGTGACGGTAGAAACCCCCATGCCGTCGCCGACGAACAGGATGATGTTTTTTGCCCTGTTATGCTGTTGCGGGTGTTGTATTGTTTGATCGATCGCACAGCCTGAGAGTAACGATAGTGCAGAGAGTAACCACCAGACAGCGGCACCAGCCTTCGAGATATACATACTTATGTGAGCCCTAAAATGGTGTTGATGTCAGGGAGCTTATGCTTAACTCATTATTGCCGGGCGCCATGCTACCGGTAAGAGTAGCTTGCAGTAACGAAGCATTCTCTGACTAACTGAGTCCAGGCTGCAAGATTGCCGCGCCGTGCTTACGATGACAAGAAGTTTTCAATTGAGCGGGGTCTTCTCAGGTAGGATCAACCCAGATACGGCCTGCCGCTACTTTTACCGGGTAAGTGCCAATTGGCTCGTCTGCCGGATCAACCAGTGCTTCACCGGATTCCAGGTCAAAGTAACTGCCGTGCAGGGAACACTTGATCTTCTTTCCCTGTATGCAGCCCAGATGCAGTGAGTAATCTTCGTGGCTGCACATTTCGTCGACGACGTAGTAGTCGCCCTCGGCATTGCACAGCAGCAGGTGCTTGCCACCAGCCTGGATTTTCTTCATCTGTCCCGGGGACAGCTCGCCTTCTTCGGCAATCGCTTCAAAGGGTGCATCCATGTACGTTTCTCCCTACTTGATGCGGGCGGCGGCGGCACCGGAGTCGAGCACGCTGCGCACCTGTTCAGCGGCAGTTTGCAGGTCGGCGTGTTTGCCGAGATGCTGCAGGGTAATAGCCCCGACGTACACCAGTGAATCGTAGGTGGCGCCTTTTTCACCCTTGAGTGCGGCCATGCCTGCATCCGCAGCGGCTTTGGCAGCCGCTTCGACATTCACCGTCAAGGCGACTTCATCAACTGTCTGGGTGGCCTCCGGCAGATTGTCCGGCAAGGGCACGGCACGCACATCCTGCTGAATGCCAATGCTGCTCGGGTCAATGTCCACCGGTTGTTCTTCACCCATATCGTGGTAGGCAAAGTACTTGCCGACCTGGCGCAGGGAGGGGATAACGCCACCCTCGGTACCGCGCAGCAGAAGCGCGGAATCAAAACCGACGTGGCGCGCCAGCATGGCATATACCGGCGGATAGGGTTTGTGCACATAGCCGGTTATGAAATGGGTTTTCTGTTTACCCTCGATCGGCTTGGCCAGCACTTCGACGGTGGTCAGTACCGGGCGCTTGATCATTTGCTGGCGCAGTGCCACGAGATCGTGCAGTTTCGGGCAGAATTTTGCCTGGTCGACGTAGCTCCAGCCCAACTCCGGATCGGCCAGTCGAGCAGCGGCTTGCGCTGTGGTCAGATCGACGGGTACACCGGCAGCAGCCAGCACGTGGCGATGTGTAATGCCGAACTTCGGGCCTACCGAATCCACACCATGGGATACAGTGGGCGCACCGCAGGCGGCCAGTATCGCCGGCAGGAAGGGCGATGAGGGTAACGTGCGGTTGTAGCCGTCATAGGGGTCCACCAGATCGACAACTTCGTCGACTTCGGCGGTGACGGTGTTCGTGTAGTCGCGAATGGCGTCCAGCACGCCGCGGTTTTCTTCCGCGGTTTCACGTTTCATGCGCAGGGCAATAAAGAAGATGGCCGCACGCACCGGGTCGACCTGGTCTTCGAAGATGGCTGCCGTGCCGATCCGCGCTTCTTCCTGGGAGATGTCCTTGGACAGCTCCGGGCCGGTGGCGATACGCTGTATGATGGATCGCATGGTGGTCTGCAGGTCACTGTTGACCGAATCGGCGGGCGTGCTCATAAGGATCTCCTGATATTCGCTTCGGCGAGTATAAATTGCTTTCAGAATCAGTCAACTAAACCCGTGGTAACCAGAGGGTTTGCGCTCTCTGGAGGCCGGTGAAAACAGTCCTGACAGGCTGCGGCGTGGCGGAACTGTAATGCTGTGCGGGGAGGAATGGCATTTGTGAGCCCGTCCTGGTGGGCCCGGTTGACCGAATTGTACTGGTGCTGGTGTCGGTGGCGAGGCTGATTGGTTTCTACCAGCCGGGGCAGACGTTTTAAATTTGATTTTTGCCCGCCGGATCGCTACGCTACGCGGCTATTTTCAAGGGCTTGCAGGAGATGGGTATGCGGCAGACACTGGTGGCGGGGAACTGGAAACTGAATGGTTCTCTGGACAGCGTTAAACAACTGATTTCCGGGATAACTGCCGGCGAAGCCGATACCGGCAGCACGCAGATCGCGGTATGTCCGCCGTTTGTCTATATTCCGCTGGTCGCCAATCTTCTCGCCGACAGCAAGGTCGCGTGGGGAAGCCAGGATATCGCCGACCAGGAATCCGGTGCCTTCACGGGTGAGATATCCGGCGCCATGCTCAATGATTTTGGCTGCACTTACGCCATCGTCGGTCACTCGGAACGCCGCAGCATCTACGGCGAAGACGATGACTTTACCGCCCGCAAGTTTGCCGCTGCCCGCAAGGCGGGCCTGACACCGATTCTGTGTGTGGGCGAAAGCCTGGAAGAACGCGAGCAGGGTATCACCGAAGATGTTGTCAGCCGCCAGCTGGATGCGGTGATCAAACTTGAAGGTATAGCTGCCATTGGCGACAGCGTTATCGCTTACGAGCCGGTGTGGGCTATCGGTACCGGTAAAACGGCATCACCACAACAGGCGCAGGATGTGCACGCGTTCATTCGTGGCAAGCTGGCCGGCCTCGATCAGTCTGTTGCTGACAAGGTGCAGATCCTCTACGGTGGCAGCGTCAAGGGTGCCAATGCTGCCGAGCTGTTTGCCATGGCGGATATCGATGGCGGCTTGATCGGCGGCGCCGCGCTGGACGCTGACGATTTCCTTACTATCTGCAAAGCCGGTGCCTGAACAGGCCCGCCAGGAAAACTAAATGTTTACCGCATTACTAATTCTTCAAGTTGTCCTGGGTCTGTCCATTATTGGCCTGGTGTTGCTGCAAAGGGGCAAGGGCGCCGATATGGGCGCAGCCTTTGGCGCCGGCGCGTCCGGCACCGTATTCGGCGCGCGCGGCGGCGGCTCTTTTCTGACCCGGGCAACCGGCCTGCTGGCGTTTGGTTTTTTTGCTAACAGTGTGCTGTTGTCCTCACCGCTGGTGCTTAAACCAATGGATCCTGCCGCCAGTGTGACCAGTAGAATTGCGTCAGAAACTGAGGAGGCAGCTGCCACCGAGGAAATCGTTATCGAAGAAACGATTGACCTGCCTCCGGCCGATCTGCCCGATGTCGAGACGCTGGTGGCTGAAGAGCCTCCGCTAGACGATGTCCCGTCGGTGCCCGACGATATGCCCGCTGCGGATACGCCGCCGGCTGGTGCAACCGAGTAAGTTCCTGATTGCCGACGTGGTGGAATTGGTAGACACGCTATCTTGAGGGGGTAGTGGCGTAAGCCGTGCCGGTTCGACTCCGGCCGTCGGCACCATTTTAAACTGAGCCAGGGATTCAGCACACCTGGTCTGGCAAGCGCGTTGCACTCAACTGCGAATCACCAGGCCTCCCACGCCTGACTGCAGGTGAATGTTGAATCTGTCGGCAAAAGCGGCTGACCTCGGCGGATGCCAATTCGCAGCCGGCTCGATGCGCCAATCTGGACCGAGACCTAGAACAGTGTGTAAATAAAAGGCGCTACGGCCGAGCCCTGCGTCAGTACAATGAGTGCGCCTAAAAGCAGCATGATAATGATAATAGGCGCCAGCCAGAATTTCTTCCTGGCTCGCATGAACCCCCATAAATCCTTGAGTAGATCAAACATTAGTACGGCCGCTCCATATTGTCCCTGGAATCATTGTGACTCTCTACCCGGTAACTTTCTGTTTCACTGTCCAGTGTACGGTGCATTGGATCCTTGCCCATTAAGCGCATCAACATGCCAATGGGCAAAAACATGCCATAAAACATGATGCCAAGTATCAGTCTGGTGTTGATCCAGTTCATGATTAGGCCGAACCTCATCCAGCCGGTATACACTGGCTTGAGAGTGGCAGGCGCCAGCAGTGCCCAGGTGCTCAGCACACCACCCAGAATCCATGGCCAAAGTGGAAAATTCAGCGAGAACAGCCAGGGTATCAATATACCGAATAATGCAATGACAATGGTGCTGCTTATCAGGCCAAAATTCCGGTAACCGGTAGCGCCCAGGTTGGTAATTTCAGGCTTCATTATTTAATCCAGGTCATATTCATCGCGCCAGTCCGAGGCTTCATGCCAGGCGGGCTGGGTGCTCTTTGACAGTAGAAAGTTCCCCAGGACGAGATAGTCCATTTCTGTACGCATAAAACAACGATAGGCATCTTCAGGTGTGCAGACAACCGGTTCGCCGCGCACATTGAAAGATGTGTTGACCAGTACAGGGCAGCCTGTTGTCTTTTCAAAAGCATCCAGCAAGCGGTGAAACCTGGGGTTGGTTTTCCGGTGTACTGTCTGAATTCGCGCAGAGTAGTCTACATGTGTGATGGCAGGGAGTTCCGACCGCGGGATGTTCAGTCTATCAATGCCGAACAGCGCCTGCTGTTCAGAGCTAATTGGGTAACATTTTTCTGCTTTTACCGGTGCAACGAGCAACATATAGGGGCTTTCCCGGTCGATTTCGAACCAGTCCGATACTTTTTCGGCCTTCACCGCTGGAGCAAATGGCCGAAAAGATTCGCGGTACTTGATTTTCAGGTTCATGACTGACTGCATCTTCTTGCTTCTCGGGTCACCGATTATACTTCGGCCACCCAGAGAGCGTGGTCCAAACTCCATACGGCCCTGTGACCAGCCGACTACCTTCTCGTCATCTAGAATCCGGGCCAAATGCGGCATCAGGACATCATCTTCCAGCTCTTCGTAGTGTGCGCTGATGGTATCGAGGTATTGTCTGATTTGGCCGGAATTGTACTCTGGCCCAAGGTATGAACCCTGCATGCTATCTTCTTCGCCTGCTTTGCGCGGATTGTCCAGGTATTCGTGCCAGACTGATAATGCTGCACCCAGTGCGCCGCCTGCATCGCCGGCTGCAGGCTGGATCCAGATATCCTTGAATGGCCCCTCCCGTAGTATGCGCCCGTTGGAGACGCAGTTCAGTGCGACACCGCCAGCCAGGCATAAATAATCGCTCCCAAGTTCCGTATGAACGCTGCGTGCAATTCTAAGTACGACCTCTTCAGTAACCACCTGTATGGAACGGGCTATATCCATTTCGCGCTGTGTTATATCAGATTCGGGTTTTCTTGGCGGGCCGCCAAACAGCGCATCGAATTTGCTGTTTGTCATGGTCAGGCCGGTAGCATAGTTGAAGTAGCTCATATCCAGCCTGAAACTGCCATCCTCTTTGACATCAAGAAGATGGTCCAGGATCAAATCCACGTAGACAGGCTCTCCGTATGGAGCCAGCCCCATCAGCTTGTATTCACCGGAATTGACCTTGAAACCGGTATAAAAGGTGAATGCAGAATAAAGCAGACCCAAGGAATGCGGGAAATCTATTTCCCACTTCGCCTCAAGTATGTTGCCTTTGCCCAGCCACACTGAGCTTGTCGCCCACTCGCCAACACCATCGAGACAGAGTACCGCAGCATCCTGGTACGGGCTGGGGAAAAATGCGGACGCAGCATGCGACTTATGATGTGCCGAGAACAGGAGTTCAGGCACGGCATCGTTGTCACCAGACAGTTTTGCGAGCTCGTTTTTCAGTGTTGTTTTGAGGAACAACTTGTCTTTAAGCCAGACCGGCATCGATGCAAGGAATGACTTGAAGCCGCGCGGGGCATAAGCCAGGTAGGTTTCCAGCAGCCTTTCAAACTTGATCAGGGGCTTGTCATAAAAGACCACATAGTCGATGTCACCCAACTGAAGGCTTGCTTCATTCAGGCAATAGCTCAAGGCCTCGGCCGGAAAACCAGCATCGTGTTTCTTACGGGTGAAACGCTCCTCCTGGGCGGCTGCAATGATCCGGCCATCGATAATCAGCGCTGCTGCGCTGTCATGGTAGTAAGCAGAAATGCCGAGAATGCTGATGCTCACAGTGCAGAATTCTCAGGCTTTAAAAACATACATGTTAAAATTTGCCCGCTCTTTAAAAGGGTGCAGTTCTTGCAGAGATGTAGTTGATTCTATCGTATAGTGTGATTGTGCGACACAGGATAGAAGCCGGATTCGATGGTAATGTTACCGGGTAAGGGTCTAATTCCTGTGCCGACAAATACCCGATTTACCTGGCTGAGCAGGCGTGGATGGCAAAAAAGGCGTTTTTCTACCTGATAATGTTTGGTTTCATGCTCCTCCTGCTGGAGGGGTTTGCTTACGTCGTCTACCTGCTGACTGACAGGGACGACCTGTTTGATCACCGAGAAGGTGTGCTTGCAAGGCTGAACAATGATGGACTGGCCGATTTTCGTGAGAATCGCGGGGATTCGGTTCTGGGTTGGGAGAATCGCGGGCCGTTGTCGAGTGAAGTGACGAACTGCCGTGGAGACCAGGTAAGCTATATTTATGATCATGCCGGTGCACGTACGAATGGTCTTGCCGCACCTGGACCGGTGGAGATCGTCATCGTCGGAGATTCATATACCCACGGTGATGAAGTGAATTATGATGAGAGCTACCCGGCACGTCTTGCCAGCTATCTTGGAGTTTCAGTGGTTAACCATGGTGTCGGAGGATACGGGCCGACCCAGAGTTTTCTGAATCTGGAAAGGAGAATGCCACTTTACCCGGATGCCAGGGTTGTCATCCTGGGAATCATGTATGAGAACCTGTATCGCATGATGAATGCTTACCGCCCGGTTCTTTACGATACTTCGTCAGATTACACTTTAAAGCCGTATATGCATGGTGGTGAAATACACCCCCATCCAGGCCAGGATACGTTGGAGAATCTGGAACATTTCAAATTGGCTGCAGGCAAGGCGTTTGATAACGACTTCTGGGCAAAGCCGCAGGCTGGCTTTCCTTATTCACTGGCATTGTTTAAAGGTATTGGCAGCAACTACTTCTATTACAGAAAATTGCAGAAACAGTTGCGTAACCTGGGTATGCAGGAGTATGCGCTGGCTTTTGAGTCAGACGATATCCAGCTGAACCTGGTGAGCCTGCTAAACAAATTCGCTGATTATGCCGGTGCGCTGAATCTGAAGCCCGTAGCGATCTTTATACCTCGAAACCGTTATGATACCAGGAGTGCGACACGTTTTATAAAACAGAATCTTGGTGAGTTTCACAACGAGCTGGTAATCGGTGATGTCGCAGGACTTGCTGATATTGATTGGCAGGTATTCAATACGCAGGAAGAAGAGGGTGACAATATCTGCCATCCGTCTCCTTACGGATATGCGAAAATAGCTGAATACATTGCCGGTTTGTTAAAACAAAACGGTATCTACAAGTCTGACGACTAGCGTATGCTCCTGTGCCAATCCAGATAGCCGGGATCGGTGCTGATGTTGCAGGCCTGGATAGGTAATACCCGCTTGAATTGTTGGTCATGACGGTACGTGCACGACACCGATGCCATAGCCGCGTTGATCGTAATCCTGTACAAATTCCTCGGTATCCAGTTCCTTGCTGAGTACTTTCCACAGGTGATAAACCTGGTTTTCCGGTAGAGGCTGTTTTTCGAGTATATCGTGGAAAGCGATAATGCCACCCGGTCTCACGAGCTCCCGATAGTTGTTATAGTCAGTGGTTACACCTTCCAGCCGGTGATCGCCGTCAATAAACAGGAAGTCCACCTGCTCGCCAGCAAGCTCCCGTACAACTCGCTGTTTGAATTCCTCTGTATGCGAGTCGCCGGAGAGTAAAACAACCTCGCAGTCAGAGTCCGGTGGGGGTAGGGATCGATACAATTCATCCTGTACTGTCATGTCTGCTATATCGCATGAAATTACCTTTTCGGAAGCCAGCGATGACCACAGCAGCAGCGTACCTGCCCTGGCGGTACCAATTTCCAGAATTATGCGTGGTTTCAGTTTGTCTACCGCCTCGGCCAGTGCGTTGATTTCATAGGGAACCTGAAGAGTCCTTATCTTGTATGGTCCCTTACTGCCAAAATTCATCGCCCAGTTGACCCGGTCCTCAATAGATCGTGACTGGCCATGATACTTTTTGAGCAGATTGAAAGCCGCTTTGCGTTGAAGAGGTCTCTTTGCGCGCTGGTAAAGGTTATTAGGGAAGCTGCTTTTTGACATGCTTGATCTCCAGGAAATTACAATGTTTAGAGTGCTAACTTTTTAGTCAGGGTTGTATGTCTTCTTCCAGCTGACATGCTTTATTCCACTACTGTCTGGTGTTGGTTCATGGCAGATGCAGCCGGGCTTTCAAGCGCCTGAAAAGCAGTCTGGGAGATGCCTTAAGGTGACGGCAAACGGCGGGATTGATATCATTTAGCTGCTGCATGTATCGCTGATAGCCGGTCAAGCCGGAAATTTTCAGTATAGAACGGAGATCTTTTTTAGCCACACGTTTGAGGCGCTGGTCCAGCCAGGTATCAATCCGGTCCTCCGGGAAAGACTGAAGCGATCTCGCCAGATTATAAGGCCCAAGGATGCTTTGCAGGTTCCGGATGTAATCATCTACTGACATTGTTTTGCTGGCGTTTTTGCCATGAATGCGCCAGATGGCCACAGTTTCATCTATAAAAGCCACCTTGCCTGTCAAAATGTATTTATGTAACGATTCCCAATCCGAGCTGATGATGTCTTCACTGTAAAATTCCAGGCTTATCGCTTTTTCCCTTCGATAAAGACAGGTGTTGTGGAATAGTGTGATTTTTCTGGGTGCCAGGGAAAGGAACAAATCTCGCCCCTCTGTAAGTTTTGGCAAATTCTGGTTTTCATTTTGCCGTACCTGTTGCATCCCATCCAGATCTTCCCGGACTCTTATGGCATTGGCAAAGACCAGATCTATGCCCGGTTCCGATGAAACAGCTTTTATGGCTTTCGAGATGTATGTGTTGTCGCAAAAATAATCGTCGCCATCCAGAACAATGACCCATTCGCCCTGCGCCAGCTCGAAAAGACATTTTTTATAGTTATTCGTGCGCCCTAGATTGGTTGGATTGATATTGATAGATACACGAGGATCGTTCTCGAAGGATTTCACTACTTCTTTAGTGGCGTCGGAAGATGCGTCGTCGGAAATGACAACCTGTAAATCCGGATGGTCCTGGTCCAGGGCGCTCTGGATTGCCCGCGATATATATTCGCTCTGGTTAAATGTGGGGATAAGTATGCTGACCAGGGGCATAGTCAGTCACTAGGTCGTCTGAATTCTCGGGCCTTAAAGCAGTCCAGATTCTTGTGGTTTAGGTAGTTCATTGACTGCCAAATTCTATCCAAATCTGATCCAGTATTCGCATTGAACCTTGCCACACTTGCCGATAGCAATTATGGCTCAGGATTTGGTCTGATTGCCAGATAATTTCTCCTTGTTGCTGGTTCAGGAATTAAATCGGGGCTGCCATTGCCAGTTCGGATTTACACCACAAATGGCATTCTCCCTGTGCGGATATACTGCATGATATTTTCAACTGTCCTGGGGAAATAGATGTGCGCAAGCTTACTGATTTCGTCTCTTGAAGAGGGGGTGATCAGAAAAGGTAAACGTTACTCGCTTGATTGGCTGAGACAATCTGGAGACGCTTTTCACCTGGGCCAGGCATATGGATTTCAGATGTCATGAACCACGCTGCTTTAGAGTGCGAACACTGCAGGGCACCGTACAAACGGTTTGCCTGGCGCCGGGACGCTGGGTAAAAACCAGAAAGGGTGGGTGGTATACAGGATCTTTCCGACATCCCGCACTGAAACGCCCGAATCGTTGGTTCCGTCAAATCGTTTATGTTATATTATCAAAGGTTTAAAGTTGTCTTTTGCTGGCGTCCGTTTCCGTTCGCCAGCACCGTCTTTTCGTGGTCGGAAGTCCATCCGGCCGCTGTTGTACAATAGAGTTTGTGTCGCTCTGTGAGGTTCTCAATGCACATTGTATTTAAACGGCTGATGCGCTGGCTGGTGCGGGCGGTCTCGGTATTCCTGCCTGAAAAACAGGCGCATGCACTCGAACGCTGGCGGCGTGGACGCGAAGAATTTCGCAAGTATAAACAGTGCGACTATATCTTCGCTTCCTATGGCAAGAGTGGGCGTACCTGGATGCGGGTCATGATCTCGCGCTATTACCAGCAGGCCTACCAGCTGCCTGAGCGCATCCTCATGGGCTTTGATAACTTCCACAAGATCAATAGTGCGGTACCGAAGATCTTCTATACCCATGACAATTACCTGCGCGGATATACCGGTAACCTGGACAACAAGAAAGATTTCTACGACAAGAAAGTCGTATTGCTGGTGCGGCGTCCCCAGGACGTTGCTGTATCCCAGTTTTTCCAGTGGAAATACCGCATGCGGCCGGCGAAAATGTCCATGAACCGCTACCCGCCTGCGGGCAGTGACCTGTCGGTCCACGACTTTCTCATGCGTCCGGACGTGGCCTTCCTGCCTCGCGTTATCGATTTTATGAACGGCTGGGCGAGCGAGCTGCCGAAGATCAAAAATCTGTTGCTGGTGCGTTACGAAGACATGCGCAGCGACCCGGAAACGCAGCTGAAGCGTATTGTCGAGTTTCTGGATATGCAGCCTGATGAGGCACATATTAAAAACGCGGTGGAGTTCTCCTCGGTGGATAACCTGCGCAAGCTGGAGAAAGAAAACTATTTCTGGCGCAGTGGCAGCCGGGTGAAAGCCAAGGATCCGAGCAATCCGCATTCCTACAAGGTCAGGCGTGCCAAGGTTGGCGGATACCGCGACTACTTTGAAGATGACCAGCTGGCTGAAATTGACGCCATGGTAGACAGCCGCCTGTCTGACGTGTTCGGTTATAAAAGTGACCTGGAAACTGCGCCGGCGAAGCAGCCTGCCGGTGAGGTGGCTTCCGGGAGTTGAACCGATGAAAAAGCGCGTTTACATCCATACCAATGACAAGCAATGGGTTGGTGCGCTGGTAGCCTCCCATGCGCTGAAGCGCAATTCAGCCAACCCCGATGCATTCGATGTTGAGTTCCTGCAGGTCAAGGATTTCGATTTTCTTAAACAAAAGGAAGGCCAGACGTTTTTGCGTGGCGGAGTCGACCGCGTCTGGCGTCTTGATGACCTCCAGTCATTTACGCCATTACGTTTTCTGCCTCCCAAACTGATGGGCTATGAAGGCCGCGCGGTTGTCATCGACCCGGATATCTTTGCCATTGGTGATGTCAACGAGTTGCTCGACCGGGATATGCAGGGCAAGGCCGTCATGGGCCGTTACCGGTCGGCAAACAAGAAAAAGGCCCAGTGCGTTGCAACCAGTGTCATGCTCCTCGAGTGTGCAAGGCTCAGACACTGGGATGCAGAGAAAGAGTTTGACGAATTATTCCGTTACGAACGCGATTACAAGGAATGGATGTGCCTGCGCGATGAGCCGCAGGAAAACGTGGGTTATTTTGAAGATGAATGGAATGACTTTGACCGCCTGACGGAAGATACCAAAATGCTGCATAACACCAAGCGCCGCACCCAGCCGTGGAAAACCGGTTTGCCTATCGATTTCACACCTGCTGACAAACTGAGAAAATACCCGCCGCTGGCGTTTCTGAACCGGCTGCGCGGTCAATTGTTCGGCGAGTACGCTTTCCTGGGTAAGTACTGGGAACATCCCGACAAAAATCAGGAGAGGTTTTTCTTCGGCCTGTTAAAAGAATGCCTGGAACAGGGCATCGTCAGCGAATCGCTGTTAAGGGATGAAATGAAACGCAATCACGTACGCCACGACGCCATGGAAGTCATGGATCGTACACCGCCCTTACCCGCATAGAGGAATTGCCAGCGATGACGCAATATATCGATTTTGACGCGTTGGAAGCCATTGATGTTCAGGCATTCCGCAACCAGAAACCTTATCCCTGGGCAAACCCGGAAAAATTGCTGACGGATGAAGGCTATGAGGCACTGTGCCGTAACATGCCGGACATCAGCATGTTTGCACAGAAGTTCGGCTACGGACGCCGTGCCGGGCAACAGCCGCATGACCGCTATTCGCTGGAATATGAAGAAGGCATGGCTGTACCGCAGCCGTGGATCGATTTTATCAGCGAGCTGCGCAGCGATCGTTATCGCAATGTCATTGGGCAATTGTTCAATGCCTCGAAGCCGGAGTTCCGTTTTCACTGGCACTATGCGCCTGCAGGTTGTTCGGTGTCGCCGCATTGCGATGCCAAGCGAGAGCACGGCTCACACCTGTTCTATTTCAACATTGATGAAGAATGGGATCCGAGCTGGGGCGGTGAAACCCTGGTACTGGACGATGGCGGCAAAATGAACCCCGATACAGCGCCGGCGTTTTCAGACTTCAAAAATATCATTACCTGCAAGTCGACCGGCAACGTCAGTGCAATTCTGGAGCGCAGTGAGCGTGGCTGGCATGGCGTGCGGGAGCTGACCTGTCCCGAGGACCATATGCGTAAAATCTTTATTGTTGTGGTGAATCCCGACAGTATGTTCTGGAAGGTGCGCGACAAAGTGGTTGGCAAGAAAATTCAACGTTTCTAACGGCTACATTACCCGGGCGTATCTCCATGGCTGGAAAGGTACATTTTTACGACTACCATCCTCCCGTTGCGGATTTCAGGGCAGAAGTTCTTGATGGCCTGGCACAAACACCGAAGCGTATTTCACCGAAGTATTTCTATGACCAACGCGGGTCAGAGCTGTTTGACGCTATCACTGAATTGCCCGAGTACTATCCGACACGCACCGAGCTGGGTATTCTCGAGGACAAGGGCGAGGCAATAGCGGATTTTCTGGGTGACGAGTGTATGCTGGTCGAACTCGGTAGTGGCAGCAGTCGCAAGATAAGGACGCTGCTTGATGCGCTGGAACCCGCTGCCTATGTTCCACTGGATATTTCCCGTGACCATTTGCTGGGTTCTGCGAGGGCGCTTGCCGCCGACTATCCTGATCTCGAAGTCCATGCGGCCTGTACCGACTACAGCGGAGATTTTCAGTTGCCCGATCTGCCTCCGCACCTGCCGCGGGTGGCATTTTTTCCCGGTTCCAGCATTGGTAATTTTGAACCTGACGACGCGTCACAGTTACTGGCCCGGCTCGGCCGGCACCTGGGTGAAGACGGCAAACTGCTGATTGGTGTCGATCTGAAAAAGCACAACCACATACTGCACGCGGCATACAACGATACCCAGCAGGTGACAGCCGCATTTAATCTTAATCTGCTCGAGCGTATGAATCGTGAGCTGGAAGCTGACTTTGATGTTGAGCTGTTTGAGCACCAGGCGTATTTCAATGATGATGCCGGGCGTATCGAAATGCACCTGATGAGCCGCATCGACCAGACGATCAGCGTGGCGGGTGCGCAGGTCGACTTTACTGCCGGTGAAACACTACATACGGAAAGTTCATACAAATACAGTATTAAGGAATTTCAAGCACTGGCGGAAGCCAGTGGTTTTGTTGCCGACCAGGTGTGGACCGATGAACAACAGTTGTTCAGCGTGCATTGCCTGCGGTGCGAGCCGGTAAGGGAGGAAAGGGGGCAGATTTAAATCTGCCCCCTGTAAACCTTTTACTTCGCTTTGTAGCTGAACTTCTGTCCTGCAATTGCTGCCTGGAACATCAGGCCACCTTTGGCCACGGTGAAGGTAGCCATGCCCTTGTGATAGCCGGAGCCGGTTGTGGTCGCATCCTTCTTGCCGCCACTGGCGCCTGTTGAGGTGCCGGTCGTCGTGGCAGAAGCGCTGGCACCGGCGGTAATGGCCACTACATTGGCATCTGCGCCGAACTCGAAGTTACCGCTGGTGAATTCGTCAAAAGCACGCTGGTCCTGGAAAAAGATAATCTGGCTGAAGGCCTGGCCGCCCAGTTGCAAGCCGATGCTGGCCTGGGTCATGGATGTATTGCCGACATACGTGCCTTGTTTAAAGACACGCCCCTCCCCATAAGCGCCGCCGACAATGATGCCGCCTTTACCGATGGTGGGAAATACGGCATAGCCAAAACTCTGGCTGAAGAAATTGTTGCTTTCCCCGGCGTTTTTGAAAATATCGATGGTGTCCTGGTATTCGTCAGCATGCACCGCCGACAGGGGTGCCATGACGAACAGGGAAAAAAGAAACATGCGCAGTGTATTTAACATGGGTGGTCTCCTGGGTAATTAGGTGTGCTTTATAGCACGCCGGGTTTGGAATCTCATTTGTCGCCAATTGGCGAATCATTGCCTGACTGCTCGTTATCCCGATGAATACGCACATCAAGCGGTTGACTGGTATCCAGGTGCACGTCGCGCTGCGGGAATGCAATCACAATACCTGCTTCCTTAAACTTCCGGTCAATAGCCTCGTGTATTTGCGTCATGACCACCATGCGATGATCCTGGGAACCGACAAAGCAACGCAGCTCCAGGTTCAGGGTGTTGTCACCAAAGGCGGTGAATATGGTAGCAGGGGCGGGGTCGGAAAGAACCATGCTGTTTTCCTCTGCGGATAACAGCATTAATGAGCGCGCCAGTGGGACATCCGAGCCGTAGGCCACGCCAACCGGAATGCGGATACGGGTGACCTGGTCAGATAGCGACCAGTTCAACAGGCGGCCGGTAATGAATTCCTTGTTGGGCACCAGCAGCTCCTGCCGGTCCCAGGTGCGAATTGTGGTTGCGCGAATCTGTATTCGGGTAACTGTCCCGTCCGTATCGCCTACAGTCACCACGTCACCGACTCTGATCGGGCGTTCGAACAGGATAATGATGCCACTGATAAAATTCGCGACAATTTCCTGCAGGCCAAAACCGATACCCACACTGAGCGCCGCGGCCAGCCACTGCACCTGGGACCATTTTGCGCCAATGGTACTCAATACCATTAAAGTACCGACGGCCGCTATGGCGTAGCGTGACAGGGTTGTCGCGGTGTAACGGCCTCCTGAAGTCACCGAGGAGCGCTTGAGTAGTACAATTTCCAGTAATGCGGGGAAACTTCGCGCTGCGACCAGGGTAATGACTCCGATGAGTAGCGCCACGATGACGTCAGCCAGTGTCACGGGCACAGGTGATTCCACGCCGTCTACGGTACCGGTGTAATGCCAAAGCGCGAATTCTTTTAAACCACTGAAAGCCGGTAGTACCTCCGACCAGACAAACCAGAGGCTGAGCAGGCCCCCAAAAACGATAGCGCTGTTTAGCAGTTTCATACTTTCCTGGTTAAGTGCCACCAGGTCGATTTCCGGCTCTTCCAGTTCCAATTCATCGCTGGGTTGATCATCCCTGTTTTCATTTTCCTTCCTGACAGTTTTCAGTGCGGCAAGGCGACGTTCAATTGCGGCCTGTAAGGCAATTTTTCGTCTTACCAGGAGTAACCAGCGCACGGCCATCTGATGTATAACCAGAAAGCCGAGAATCAGCCAGAGCGTATCGACCAAACTGCCAGTCAAGGTGCCGGCGGTATACAGGAATCCGGCAGTTGCCAGCACTACCAGCAATAGCGGAATAACCAGGGCCAATGCCATCCACAGGTAGCGGAAGCGGGTCAGGAGACTCTCTGGATGGCGTTTGAATTCAGCGGCCAGAACGGGTTCTCTGGGACCGAATAATCGATAGAAGAACCAGGCCATCGACCCCATGACGACGCCAAAGGCGATCCGCGACAAGGCGCCTTTTATGCTTGAGCCATAGCGAATACTGGCTATGGCGATCATGGCTGCAGGCAGAAAGGTCACCATGAGGATGCTGAGCTGGTTGCGCAGGCGCTGCAGGCTGGTTGTTGGCCAGCGGAAATGCTTGTCAGCCAGGCCACCCGGCAGGCAGAGCGCACGGAATGCGCTCAGGAAGAAAAACGCAGGCGAGAGTATTACGAGCGTATGCGAGATGCTCTTGGTAAAAGTGTCAGCCTCCAGGGAGGTGGACAAACTCCAGCCAAATATCCATAGCAATAGCGGCCAGGGCAGGGCGATGAGCAGTGTGAGGCCCAGGGCTTGAAGTGAATATCGAAATTTATCCGTCCGGGGTTTGATGATGGCTTTGCCCGTATTCAGCAGCAACTGCTTCATTAACCGTTTTTTCCAGATCAGGATTACCACCAGCAGGAGTCCCAGTATTGACCGGCTGGAGACAACCAGTTGATTAATCAGAATATTGAGTGCGCCATACCAGTTGACCGGTGACAGGAAATCCAGAATCTGCGCCGGAGTCACGAGTAGCAGGGAGATACTCGGTGGGGGTGAACTTCGGACCCACAGTAATCGTTCATCAAGAAAGGCGTTGTATTGGTTGATGGCGTCGACGAGTCGATGCTGGGCATAATCCAGTTCGCCCAGCGCGCGCAGATAGGTGCTGCCGAGTGAGGTCAGGTTTTCCAGCAGGTTCAGGCGGGCGTTTGCCAGCTTGAGCAGATCTGGACGGATGTCGTTAGCGGCTTCCTGGTCCAGTGTTTCTGTCAGCATATCGACGTAGTCTTCCGGGTTGCGCAACTTGCGCAGTTCCTCGTTATTCTGGATCTGGCTTAACGCCGTTTCTGCAATCAGTGACTCGCGCTTGTTGATCTCTCGTTGAATCCCCCGGCTATCGGGCAGCTGGCGGCGCTGTTCCAGCAGAATCTGGCCGAGTACCTGGCTGAGTCCGGCTACCTCGAGTTTTTTCTGGGTTTGGCGAAACTCTTCCTCTATGCGTTTGGCCTGGTCGTCGGCTTGCTCGTCGCCGCTGGTGACCTGGTCCAGCCGCCGGGACAGTGTGGTTAGCTGTTCTCCGGACTGTTTGTTATGTTCAACCAGTGCCTGCACGATGGGGTGTTGATCATAGGGTTTCTCACCGGATGTCGCTGCCGACTCGGCGAGCACGCTTTCGACTTCAGTGCGGCGCTGTTCAGTTACCCGGCTTTCCAGAATCTGAATGCGCTCCCGGTTGCGCTTCAGGTTGAGCGCCGTCGTGTCGCGCTGCGCGGTAAGTAGCTCCAGACGCATCGGCTGGCTGAGCAGTTCCTGGTCGAGCATGTTGATCTTGGCGCTTAATGCCTGGTGTCTGGCTTGCAATTGCCACTTTCGCGCCTCTTTCAATGCCGCCTGTTCTTTTTCGGGCGAGGCTTTTTTCAGCTCGGCATTGATGCTGTCCTGCTCCGTACGTGCCTCGGTCAGGCTTTGACGTGCCTGATCAGGTCGCCGGGCTTCGTTATCAATCTGTTGTTCCAGAGAGCTCAGCTTGGCTTCGATAGCCGCGCTGTCAGCTTTTACCTTAAGCAGGAGATTTTCGATTTCGGAAAGCGCGGTATTATCGGCAATGTTGACTGTGACGGGAGTTTGATCCTGCGTGCGCTTTTCGTACTCGGCTTTTAGCTTGCTGGCCGTATCACCGGCACTGGCCCTGGCGGCACTGAATTCTTTTGCAGTCTTTTCATTTGCCGCCATCGATTCAAGACTCGACAGCGCCTTGCGGTACAGCTCCGTGAGGCTG
>JBHPFC010000027.1:0-32423 GCA_042576405.1 Pseudomonadota bacterium
GAATAGCGCGTAACATTTCCAGGCGAAGGTCAGTCGCGACTTGTGCGGCGGTATAGCCAACCTGTCTCTGCGCCACCAGCAGCAACACACTCTTCAGCGTGATTCCTGAGATAATAATGATCAGCAACGTGCCGACGCTGGGTGAAAGGCCCAGATTGTCCAGTATGTTGATGAAGATCTGTTCAAATTCGTTGGGTGGACTTTGTGCGGTACCGGGAGCTCTTATGCCGGAATCATTTCTGATAGCGATGCTCAGGAATGGCAGAAATGCCGAGAGTCCAATACCTTCCGCGATACCCGCCAGTAACAGGGCAGTCATCATGATCAGGGTCTGCCCGGGATAGGCCCGGAAGAATGTCAGCATTAATTGCATAAAGTGGCTCGGAGGGTAGAACTGGATGGTACAGTGCCTGACTCGCAAGTCCGAATTATGCCTGCTGTCACCTTGCGAGACAAACTCAACGCATACGCCGCATCAGGCCTGAAGTTACGATAAGTACCAGTGTTACCGGGAAAAACGCAGCGATGTAGGGTGGTATTCCTGCGATTGAACCACCTGTCTGGACCAGCTGGGACATCAGGTAGAAGAGTATGCCTATGCCCGCACCAATGGCCAGGTTGCGGCCGAATGCGCCACTGCGTGCGGTTCCGAGGCTGGCCCCGATGGGGATGGCCAGAAACACCATTGCGCCAGTGGTCAGTGGCAGGGCAATACGTTGCCATAACAGTTGTTCGATGCGGTCTGACAACTGATCGGTAGACTTAAGGTAATCCGAGTATTCGTAGAGACTGCTGGGCGTCATGCCAGAGGTCGACATGGGCAGGGCTGGTAGCTCGTCAGCCGACCAGAAGGGGCCCATCTCCAGGTTATCCCGCTTGCGCGTGTGGAGTATGCCGTCTTCAAGTGTTTTCTGGGAAACCCCTAGCAGGTCCCAGCGTCGACTGGTAGTCAGTTGGGCGCGGTCAGCGTAAATGAAATTCAGCAGTTTGCCTTCCGGTGAAAACTCGTAAAGGTAGATATTGCGCGGGATCTGGCTGTTTTTCAGGGTGCGCACGTTGAAGAAACGTCGATCGTTGTTAGACCAGAGCCCCTTGCCGCTTAGCAGATTTGGCTGGCCGCTACGTGTCAGTGTTTTCTGGATTTCCGCCTGTTGATACAACGGCGCAGCAACATACTCGCTGCCGAGATAGAGAAGTGTTACCAGCAGACCGGACGGGATCGCTACCGCGCGGATGAACCGTTGCAGTGACACGCCCGCGGCACGGATGGCGATGATTTCACTGTGCTTGTTGAGTGCGGCGAGCGCGAGTATCGAGCCCAGCAGGATAATAACCGGTGCCAGCTCCAGTGAGCGTTGCGGGAGGGTGTAAAGCACAAACTGGAGTGCGTCCATAACCGTGTAGCGTCCTGTTACGCGGTCAAGTTCTTCAATCGTGCTCAGCAAACCGAAAATTGCCGACATGGTCAGCCAGATCAGTAACCAGCCAGCCAGGAGTTTACGCGCAATATAGCGGTCCAGGCAGTTCATCTCAGCTACGTTTCCAGCGGAGTCTGGGCACCAGGGTGAGCCAGGCAAACAGTGACAGCGGCAGCGAGTAAACCCACCAGATGCCGGGGTTTGTCGGGATTTTGCCATCCGCAACCCAGTTGCGCGCTGCGCTGGTGAGTACGAACAGGCCAATATAAAGGGCGATAGCGATGATGAAGCTGATATGCCGGCCTTGCCGCGGCGCACTACGGCTTAAAGGAACCGCCAGCAGTGCCAGCGCCAGGGTAGCCAGCGGTGTGGAGAGCCGCCACTGATACTCGGCAATGTCCTTGGTGGCATCCGACCGAGACAGATTGTAGGTTGACTCAGCTTTGCGCCGGTAACTGTTGTCTTTCTCAATGCCGGGGATCGGGATAATCAATTCTCCGAATTTCAGGGTAGTGTCCTGATGGCCGCCGGGATCCAGCAGGTAGCTATAGCCGTCGTAAAATTCGAAATTACGTGGCTTGCCATAGACGACCGGTGGCATTTTGGCTTCCCGGGCATAGATTACCTGCACCTTGCTGGAATTGCCGCGGCCTTTTTCGCTCTGCAGGAATATTTCCTTGAGGATGCCGTTCTGCTGGTCAACGTCATAGGCAAATAGCACGTATTTGGCATCCTGAAGTTCGATAAAGTGTCCGGGTTCTATCTTGCGAATGTCGAATTCCGCCTGGGCATCGGCTTCGAGCTGGTAGCTTTGCTGGTAGGCCCAGGGGCGCGCATACAGTGAGATAGCGCCGACCAGGGTAGCGATAACCAGCGTCAGCGTGGTTACTGAACGAATTACATGCCCTTCGCTGTAACCGGCGGCATGCATGGCAGTCATTTCCGAGTCGCGGTAGAAGCGGCTCAGGGTTGAGATGATAGACAGATAAAGTGCTGTGGGCAGCAGCACTTCCATGGCAACCAGGCTGTTCAGACCAATCAGGCGAAACACTATAGCCATCGGGATCATGCCGTCGGCTGCTTCGGACAACTTGACAGCGAAGCTATAGCCGGTAAAAACAACGACAAGCAGTCCAATGCCGAGGAACATTGGCTTGATGATTTCGGCGGTGATATGACGGCTGAGAACCACGGTTATCAAGGGCCTGTCTTTGTGTGTTCTGTGGCAAGGTAAGCTGATGGCTATTGTAACGAATATTTCAGTCCGCTGTGTCGCGCTGCAGGGCTGATTTAAATTCGGTAAGCTGCGGCTTTCACAGGGTGTTGCTGATCCATGTCAAACGCGTCGAGCGTACAATCCGGCCAGGATCCCCGCGTCTGGGTGTTGACTGGGCACAAAGCTGGCGATAATAGCCAGGTGATGGCATTGGCCGAGGCGCTTGGCTGGCCGTACGAGGCGAAACGCTTCTACTATAAACCCTGGGAGCTGATCACTAACCGACTGCTGGGCGCCACCCTTGCAGGTATTGATCGCGGCGCCTCCAGCCCGCTTTGTGCGCCCTGGCCGGAGCTGGTGATAACCGCCGGGCGGCGGAACGAACCGGTGGCTCGCTGGATCCAGCGTCAGTCGCCAAGCACGCGACTGGTACACATCGGGCGGCCATGGTCGCCGCTGTCAGTGTTTGATCTCATTGTCACCACGCCCCAGTATTTTTTGCCGGATCAACCAAATATTCTGCATAATCATTTGCCTCTGCACGGGATGAATTCCCGGCAGCTTGAAGAGGCAGCGAGTTTTTGGCGGGGACGTTTCAGTAAATTGCAGCGTCCGTGGATAGCAGTACTAATTGGTGGCGACAGCGGTCCGTTCGTGTTTACTGAGTATAAAGGGCGGCGGCTGGGTCAGCTCGTAAATGAGCTGGCAGAGCGTGCAAATGGCGCGTTACTGGTTTCAAACAGCGCACGCACACCAAAATCCGTTTATGACGCGTTTCTTGATGAAATAAAGGTTCCTGCCCACGTGCATAACTGGCAGCCTGGTCAGTCTGAAAACCCTTATCTGGCTTACATGCAGTTGGCGGATGAACTGGTTGTTACCGGCGAAAGTATGTCAATGCTCACCGAAGCCAGTTACACCGGCAAGCCTCTGCATATCTTCGACCCGGGTGACGAAGGGGCCTGGTGGCGTCATCTGCACAATTACCGCTTTAAGCCACTCAGCCATCATTTCGCGATGCATGTTGCGCCAGAACGGATGCATCGTGATGTGGGAAAAATCCAGCGACAGCTGTTACTCGATGGTCGGGCGGTATGGCTGGGCGACCGCCTTCCTGAAGCTGGAGGTGTGAAGTTACCTGATGATGTACAGCGGGCGGCTGACCGGGTTCGCGCATTATTTGCGCCCCCTGGAGAAAGGCTCGCAACTATATAAAGAGGGAAACCCGGATATCCGGGATCAGGCCGCTGATAATTTCAATGGTGGATTTCCAGGCGGAGCCAGGTCTGGTGTTCGCTCCAGTACTTCGAAGGCATCATGCCGCACGTGGTTCTGTTTCATTTCCTCGCGCAGCATGTCTTCGCTGATAATGCCTTTATCGATGCATTCTTTCAGCATTCCGAAGAACAGGTCGGTCTGGTTCTTGTCGGGGTGTTCCTTATAGTTACCCAGCAGTCCATACTCGCCAAATAACTTGCGGCGTGCACGCATCGCCCAGGCCAGTGGTGGAAACAGGCGGAATTTTTCTGCCGGGCGCCAGTCGATCGGCAGGCCTGCTTTCCACGGCTGGGTTTTGCGACGTGTAACGTGGAGCATTTTGGTTTTGCTGGTCAGCTTATCGAAATCATTCCATTCAGGCTCAAAGAAATCGATGCTATCCCGGTTTTCATCTTTCAGGCAGATCCAGGGCATGTAGTCCTGTTTGAACTCGAACATGGCATTGAACTTTTCTTCCACGTGCCAGTGTTTGAGTTTTTCACAATCGAGCAGCATGACACTGCTGGCCATGCAGCGGTCGACCAGGCCTTTGGGGCCGGAGCGCATGCGACACATGATCGCTTTGCCATGCATGTCGCGTGACAGCAACTCCCAGATGTCAGCCACAGCAAAAATGTCGGGGTCAATAACCACCGCGCGACCCTGGAAGCCCATTAACTCGGGTGGCAAGAAGCGGGTAGGTGTGAAGGATTGCAGATCGTCATTCAGCCAGGTGCGTTTTACGCCGTCCCGCAGGTACAACTGGCCTTCGCGTGCCCGGAAGAAGGGATAGTCCCGCGTATCCATGATTTTGACGTCGAACTGATCCGCGTGTGATGAATTACGTTTCAGTGCGTATTCGGCAACCAGGGCGCCGACGATTTGTTTGTGGTTGGTTTGGATGAAAACGCAGTTATCCATATGAATTCCCGAATATTTAAAGCAAATTTCGATGGGGTAGCATTATAGCAGATGTTGAGGCCCTTGGCCGTTCCGGAAATTGGTGGTTTATGATGGCAGGCGCCGATATAGTGCAGCCACATCCTCAGGCAAGTCTGTTTCAGCATAGTATTGCATCCAGTTTTTGATTCTGGCGGTGTCGAATTGTTTTAATGCGCGTATCTTGCTGCTCCCTATTCATCGCTGGACTGATTCCGGGGCGTTGTTCCAAGGATTGAGCTTATTGTCTGAATAGTATTCCTAATAGCAGGGTTGCGTTAAAAGGCCTTCGAAATGCATAGCCATCTAGCGAATGTCTCCTGTTTTGCTGTAAATACTTCGCATCAGGTTCATGTGGTTGCGCCAGCCCAATCCGGGTTCACGCCAGAATTGTTGCGTGGTGTAGCTGCCAAACAGCCTTTCTACAAAAATGGACCCTGGGTGGGCGAATACGTAAGCTGCTTCAGTGAGTACGGCTGCGAAATCACTTGTGGTCAGTTTGTTGACGGTTCTTCCCGAGCTTGTCGTCTCGCGATGTAGTTGAGGCCTATCTCTCGCCCGGAAAACCCATGGCGGGATACTGCCCGCAGAAATGTTTCCTTGCAGCCAGCCTTGAAGCGGTCGTGCAGCTCGATGGCGATCGTGTCGACCTTGTCGAGCCAGTCTGTGTTTCCCGCAAACAGCTCTTTTTCTCCGCCTTCGATGTCAATCTTGACAATGTCAGCGTGGTCGGACTGCGCCAGTTCTAGTAATTCATTGACTGTCACAGCTTCGATACCGTCCTCGTCGGTACCGCATTCCCTGAGCTGGAAATCCGAGGACTTGGCGTTGGCATCCACCAGCGTCAGGCGAGCGCGGTGGCTCCATATGCCAGCTTCTACAACCCTGACATTGGGGTACGAGCCGGTGTTCTTGCGTAACCACTCGATGTTCGAAGTTGCTGGCTCTACCGCTATGATGTGCGCCCGAGGGTATCGGTGAGCGAAATAGACGGATGTGTAGCCGACGTTAGCGCCGATATCCATGATCAGCTTTGGTTCATGGGTAGTTGTAAAATCGTATTCGTCCAAAAGGAATACTTCTTCGAAAATGAAGGGGTCAGTTGTATCTGGGCGTACCAGAATTGGTGCGGATAGCCTGGATACGTTGATGGGTACGATTCGGGTTTTGTAGGTAACCAGGCGCCAATAGGCTGTAATACCCGGGATCAAGCCGAGTCGTTGGCAATAGCGGGACACGCTTTGACGGCTTCGCAGCCGTCTTTTTAGGCGGCGACGAATTTCTCGAACCTTAAATCCCATTCGCAGTAAGTCCTGAAAGCTTTCGCCGTCTTTCGGCTCTTGTAAAAGAGCATACATCTATAGATAAAGGTGCTTCAATCCCGGAGGTACGGGAGGCGTGGCGGCATCGTCTTAACTCTACCATAGTCGGATGTGCCGCTTTGGTAAGTGTGGTGAACAAGTGAGCCTGTACCGGGCTGTGTTTAATGCTCTGCGCAATTAGTATGGCGAGTTGCAGCCGGAAAATTACCCACAATCCCCGGGGGCGCATAATGGCCTTGTCTGTACCGTTGAGCATGAAGACCGCATCAAATATAAAATATGCCAGGTAGAAGGGTTTATCGGTTTCGCAGTAACCCTGAATCCCGATGAAGTTGGCATAGGACAGCCTGCAAACGTAGATCACTCCACCAGTCAGTCTGCCATCCCTGAGCGCGCCCAACAGGGTGTTATGCGTAAAATATGTGGGTTCAAGGTTATCATTCGGGTTTGCCCGGGTGGGTTTCCGGTAAACATCTCCAATGATCGAAGCATATTGGCTCCGGACGAAGATAACTTGCCAGATTGGTATCCGTGCAGACAGGCCGCTATCCATTGGTTTGGAGAATATGCCGATCGAAGACAACAGGAATAATAATGCGTAGATCAGTATCAGGATTCCAACAAGTGTTGTCGCGTTCCTGATGGTAGGCGCCTGTACAGCTCGGCCACATCTTCAGGTAAATCTGATTCAGCATAAAATTGTGTCCAGCTCCTGATTCTGGCGGCATCGAATTGATTAAAGGCGTGTATCTTGCTGCTCCCTATTCCCCACTGGACCGTTTCCGGGGCATTGCTCCAAGGGTTGAGCATATTGTCCGAGTAGTCTACTCCTAGAGCTGAACTGAGTTTGCGAATTTGTTCTTCGGGTTCGGTCAGGATGTCTTCGAAATGCAGTGCCATGTAACGCTGCTCGTTGATCGATGACAAAAAATCGAGGATGTTCCTGTTGATAGTACTCCAGTGATCCAGCCACCTGGGTAGTCTCTGCTTATATACCCGCTCCTGGTACCGTTCAAAAAACAGTGCTCGCCAGAATTTTTTAGGGCGGATTAACATGTGGCTGTTCAAGGTCTGCTTTTTTACATTTCTGGCGATTGCAGAAGCGGCTACACCGAATGGGTGCCTGATCAGCCAGATATAAAAGGGGTTGAAAGATTCCAGTCGATCAAGCGTTGCTCTGTCGAGTGCATACGCCGGAGTTTTGTCGACGAGAATTCTGCCGGCTTGTGAGCATGATTCTATAATTGATGCGTAGTACGAGTTGGTAGACTGGTCAGGATCAGGGTGCAGTATCCCGGGAGATACGTGTTGTGTTCCAAGCTGGCGGGTAATCTCCTCGACCGAGTGTTTTGCCACCGGGTAGTTGGCTTGCCAGTCGCTGACTTTTTTCCATCTTAAAATATGCAATTCCGGTGGTGACAGGAGGGAAGGAGATCCGGCCAGCATCATGCTTAGTAGCGTTGATCCAGCGCTTTCTGTGCTAAGAATCGCGATCAGTTTTGTGTTCATCTGTGCTGTCCCGGATAGTTTGAAGATCTGTGAATCTAGAGTGCAGAAGGGTTGGTGCTTCGCGAGTTGGCACGTTGGGAGTTTCGTGCAATCAGTATGGCCAGCGGTAGCCAGAATATTATCCACAGCTCCCTCGGACGCGTGATTACTTCGTCCGTATCGGTAAGCATGCAGGTGACACCAAACAGCAAACAGGCCAGGTAGAACGGGTCTCCCGTATCACGGTAGGCCTTAATCCCGATATGACCAGCGTAGAAAAGTATCCAAACGTAAAGTAGTCCGCCAATCAGCCCGCCGTCTCTCAGCGTGCCCAGTAGAGTGTTGTGGGTGTAATAAGGCGGTTCCAGGTTATCATTCGGGTTTGACCGGGGTGGCTTCTGGTAACCATTGCCAATAATCGGGGCCTCCTGGATTCTGACCAGGACTGCCTGCCAAATCACCATCCGTGTAGACATGCCATGGTCGAGCGGTTTGTTCAGCATGCCCATTGAATACGAGAGAAATAATAAGGTGAATGCCAGTGTCAGGGTTCCCACGACCTTTAACGCGGTGTTATTGAAGTGTTTACCAGCGAGCAGCAGTATGGCAATAGTGCCTGTGGATGCCAGTATCCCCGTCTTGCTTTGTGTCAGGAAGACAAAGCAAAGAAGTATCACGCTGTTGATGTATAGCAGTAGTTTTAATGGTCGTTTTCCGCTGTGCAAACCGAGGTAGATGCTAAACAGTGCATGCAGGCCATACAAATAGGAACTGGTGTTGGTATTTTCGAGGGTGCCGATACCGACCAGACGCGAATCAGGGTAGCCAATACCCAGCAGGCTGGAATCCGGGAATGTATGCTGTGTGTACCATATGGGGATCGAGATCAGCGCTGCCACGCCTGCCGAGAAACAGATGGTCACCAGTATTTTTCTGAACATCTCGGGCTTCGTGGTCTGGAGGTACGCTGTGAGCAAAATAAAGGCGAGAATGTACAATGCCAGTCTGAACGTCTTGAAGAATTCGAGCCACGAAAAATCAGCGCTCCAGAATGATGTTGTCAGCATCCAGGCCAGGTAAGCGGCGGTCAGCATCCAGAGAGTGTTGCGTTTCATGGGTACCAGCAAGTCTCTTGCGATAAAAAGTAATGGCACAAATACGGCAACGCTGAAAAATTTGTATTGATCAACGGCGTTGGGAATAAAAAAGAAGCCTGCCATGAACATGCCATAACCATAGGGTATGTAGGCGTGTATATGTGATTTGACCTGCTGCACGCGCTGGTTGAGCATCATCGAACGAAATCTCGCATGGAAGTGTTATTCAAAATGAGCAAGTCGAGGTAACTTGACCGGGTGTGGTAACGCCCGAAGAGAATTACTGAACCGCCATGCCATAGAACGGGCAAAACAGCTGCGTTGCAAGGCGTTGGGGGCAGTGCTGTACTGGTTTCGGTTTTCCGCATCATTTTCGATATTGTGCCGCCAACTCTCGATACACGCCTGCGTAGCGGTCAAGTGCAATCTCCATGTCCATTCTGGAAGTAACCCAGTTATGTCCGCCGGCGGCAAGCTCCGCCCTCAGTTCAGAATTGTCCAACAGACCCAGGATGGCCTCAGCAAGGCTGTGAGCGTCACGTTCAGCAAGCAGAAAATGCTGGCCTGAGGTTCCCAGGTCGTCTGAAAGACCAGTGAAAGGTGTCAATACCACCGGCACCTTCGAAGCCATGGCCTCGAGTACGGAGTTGGGCATACCTTCGCGATCGGAGGGCAAAACGAGTACATCTGTCGCCCTCATATAGGTCTCGATTTCTGCTACTTCCCCTACAAAATGTACATTTTGCGGGGCGGGACTTGCCTGCCGTAGTGATTCCAGGCGGTCACGGAACGCTGCGAGTTTTGGATCCTGCAGGTCTGTGCGCGGGCCGATTAGAGCAAGATGGGCTGAGGGGAAACGCTCGGCGATTCTTAGCCAGGCTTCCAGCAAAATGTCTCCACCTTTGCGCGGTATGACCGCGCCCACTGTGGTAACCAGAAAGTCATTTCCGGAGACGCCGAGGCTGGCGCGCAACTCATGGTGTTCGTTGCCATCAGTCGACGGCTTGAAGCGGCGCAGATCTACGCCATTGGGAATTACTTCCACCGGGGTCGTGACGCCCATTTCCCTGACGATGTCGCGTAGCGGTGTGTTATTGGTGATGATGCAGTCGAGCTGGTTGTAAAGTTCCCTGGCCGACCACGACCTGTAGGCTCGTTTGAAGCGGTTTTTTGATATTTTATTCTGCCTAGGTGCAATAGTGACTGCGTAGGCAACGGCTATGCGGCGTGCCCGCAGGTAGCGGATCCACGGGATGGTCAGCGGCTGCAGGCTGGTCACCAGCTGCAGTACCTCGGCCTGGTGGCCGGCCTGCAGGCAACCTCTCGCCACCGTCTGGTTAAACAAAACTGCGCGCTGCCAGCCCTTTTCGTCCGGCAAGCGTACGCGGTGTACCGGCGTACCGTCAGGTGTCGCCGAGTCGAGAATGTCGCCCACCCGGCTCTTTTGCCACTCCTCTGCATGTCCAGCAGCGGTGTGCTCATTGGCGGTCGGTGTGCCGGTGACGATACGGGTATCAATGGACCTCGCATGAAGTCCGGGAAGATAGCGCAGAAAACGCAATTGAGCGCCGCCGTAAGTTGGGAAAAACGATGGTGCTGCAAGACAAAGGTTCAATTTTTTCACAATTAGTCTGTCAGGAGATTGGCTCGTGGCGTATCGACTCGGGCTCCGCCTTGTATCCCCGTTGCCGCCGTTACTTATTGGACCACAAAACACGTATTATAAGGTTTTCTTCGTTCCAGGCTATTGCAGAGCTTCAAACCTGCAGGTTGCCAGGCCAGGATATTCGCAACAGACTGGCTCGATGGTCCGATATAACCAGGGATAAGAACGGAATGGTCCTATATGTGCGGTATTAGTGGATTTATCCAGCGGGGGCAGAAGCACGAGAGGTTGTGTGCAACGGCGACAGCTATGGCCGCCGCGATGGAACATCGTGGGCCGGACGGGTCTGGTGTCTGGGCAGATGAGGCTGCCGGAATCGCTCTCAGTCATCGCCGGCTTTCAATCCAGGATCTGTCGCCTGCGGGCCACCAGCCGATGGAATCCGCTTGCGGCCGGTTTGTCATCACGTTCAATGGCGAGGTGTACAATTTCAGGCCGCTGTCAGCCGAACTCCAGGCCGCGGGACATAGTTTTCGCGGCCATTCAGACACTGAAGTCATGCTGGCGGCGATACGTGAGTGGGGGCTCGACGAGGCGCTGCGGAGAATGCAGGGGATGTTCGCATTCGGTTTGTGGGACCGGGAGCTGCGGACACTGACACTGGTTCGCGACCGGGTCGGTAAAAAGCCACTGTATTACGGGTGGTTCGGTGATGCTTTTCTGTTCGGTTCCGAACTGAAAGCTCTGCGTCAGCACCCTGGATTCCGACCTGAAATCGATCGAGATGCGTTGGGGACTTTTATTCAGTACTCATGGATTCCATCGCCGTATTCGATATTCAGGCAGGTAAAGAAGCTGCCGCCGGGCTCGTACGTGGTCGTGTCACCGGATGGTGGTTGGGATGCGACGCAGCCAGAAATCTACTGGTCCGCAAAAGAGGTGGCAGAACGCGGCGAGCGCGAGCCATTCGGTGGTTCTCTGACAGAGGCCACCGATGCACTGGAGGCCCTGCTCAAGGATGCCACGGCGGAACGGATGATCGCCGATGTCAGCCTCGGCGCCATGTTGTCAGGCGGCTTCGATTCGACTTTGATAGTAGCGATGATGCAGTCAGTCAATGCTGCACCGGTAAAGACATTCTCCATTGGTTTTCATGAGGCAGAGTACAACGAGGCGACCCATGCCAAGGCTATTTCAGAGTATCTTGGAACTGATCATACGGAGCTCTATGTTTCCTCGCAGGAAGCCATGCAGGTCATCCCTGATTTGCCAAAACTGTATGACGAGCCGTTCGCAGATGCGTCGCAGATCCCCACCTTTCTGGTTTCCCGTCTTGCCCATAACGATGTCACGGTTGCCCTGACCGGTGATGGTGGAGACGAGCTCTTTGCAGGCTATACGCGCTACCCGTCGGCGCTGAAGAACTGGAAAAAATTGCAGAAAATTTCTCCGTTCGCCCGACGGTTCGGCTATCGGGCCGGGCAGCTTTTACTCGACAATGGGTGGGGCATCCTGGAAAGCATATCTACCAGTGATCGGGGCTGGCCGGCGAAGGCCGGCAAGGCATTGGCAAAGATGCAGCGTAAAATTGAGCGCTGGCAGGCGACCGACCCCATGGATATGTTCGCGTGTATGACTGTGCATGATGCCACCAGCAGCCGTTTCGTGCCTGGGGCGCGGCAACTGCAGACTGTATTGAACCACCGTTCGGACTGGCCGCAGCTGCGTGAGCCGTTGCAAACAATGATGTATCTGGACCTCATGGGTTTTATGACTGACGATATCCTTGTCAAAGTGGATCGTGCCAGCATGGGCGTCAGTCTGGAGGTCCGCAGTCCTTTGCTTGATCATCGAATCGTGGAGTTTGCCTGGAGCCTGCCGATGTCGCTGCGTATCGGGCCGGGTGGTGGGAAACAGGTAGTGCGCGAATTACTGTCCCGCTATGTCCCCAGAGAAATGACCGATCGCCCGAAAGCGGGCTTCAATGTGCCGGTGGGGGAATGGCTGCGCGGCCCGTTGCGAGATTGGGCGGAAGAACTTCTCGCGCCTGCCCGCATCGAACAGCAAGGGCTTCTTGATAATCATGCGGTGCAGCGTCTGTGGCAGCAGCATCAATCAGGCTGGCGCAATCATAAAAACCTGGTGTGGAGCATTCTGATGTTTCAGGCCTGGTATGAAGACGCAGGACTCTAATTCAGAGGGATAGGTTAATCAGGTTTGCGGAGCAAGGACAGTATACGTGCGCGCACCTGGTTTTCTGTGTTGGGCAGGGTTCCGGCTGGTTGCTTGAACGGCTTTCCTGCCTTGACTGCGTAGCCGCTTTCTATAAGGCTGGTATGTAAACGTGTCAGATCCCGTGTGTACCCAACTAGTCCACTTTGATACAGTAGCTGGCCCGCCATGCGTATGGAGCGGTCAAGTAGACCATCACCCTGATACATGTGCAGGCGTTGCGAAATACGTTGCCAGAGCCTGCTGCCCGGTATGAACGGCAGTGGAAAAATTGCCAGTGGTTTACCGCAGTCGGCAACTTCGATCAGCATGGAAACGCTGTCACCCGTCACCACAAAATAGTCCGCGACACCCAGCAGTGCAAGGTAGGGGTTATTTTGATCATCGCCCTCCCAAGTGTGCAGCATCGCCTGATCGGGAAGATTCTGTTTCAATGCCGTACAGACTTCTGCAGGGGTCCGGCGGCTGGTGGAAATATAAAGGCTGCCGCCAAGCTCACGCTGGATCTGCTTACAGCAATCCATCAGTTGTACTGCGACCCGCTCGTCAAAGCGGAACGGGCGGGTAGGCCCTCCAACCAGCACAGCAATAATCGGCTTTGCGAGGCCGGCGAATTCGTCCATATGTTTTTCTGCTGCAGAACTGACGGCGTGTTGATCCACTCGCAGCAAGGGCAGCGTCAACTGCATCACATTCGGTGCGTGTGGCACGCTGTGCTGGGGCGGTACAATTATAAGGTCGAACTTCTCGATCCAGCGACGCGGTCTGCCCAGCAGTACGATTCTTGTCCGGGGATGCTGCTGTTTGATCCAGAGGGCCGCCATTGCGTGCCTGCGACCGACAGTAATGACAAGATCCGGCCAGGGCGGTTCGAGGGTGTCCGAGTGTGACAGGTCGAGGTGATCCAGGGATACCTTGAAACGCGGTTTGCCACGAATATACCGAGATTTCGGTACCAGTTTCCTGGTGTCGTAAGCAAGGCCGAGGCTGTCGGCGATCATTGTTGCCTGTGCGTTGTCGCCAAGTTTGTCGCCAATAACCAGCCATACTCGAGGTTCATTACCAGTTGGATTATTCACTAGGCAGTTCAAATGCTCAGCGGAATATGCCGCGTCGATAAAGGCGCCAGACCATGCCCCATACAAAAAGCAACGGATAGCGCCGGACTTTGTCTGGTATTTCGATCCTCTCACCGGAGTGGCGCTCAAGCTTCCAGGCGATATAGTCGAGCCCACCTTCAAAAGTGAACAGGGCTTTACTCAAGCGGGCCAGTGACAGCAATTTTCCCTGCAGCGAGCGCAGGCGCCAGCTCAGTCGGTTCAACGTGCGTCTGGATCTATTATGCTGGAAGGTATAGCCGCTTTGAGGTGAAAAGGTAAAGTTGTGGCTTAACAGCGGTGCAGCCAGTTCGGTGACAGCGCTGTAATAGTCGGCGCTGTATGCTGCCAGCTGCTGCGCCCGTGTTTGTGATTCGGGGCGCAGCTCAGTGCCATAGCTAAGCTTGAGTGCATCCTGCCAAAGTGATTGTGCCGAGCCCCTGGGTGGTACGCTGGGAAGCGCGCGGTTTAAAAGAGTAACAATAGCTTGTGCCATGCAGGTCGCGACACGGCTTTGAACCTCTGTATCCCGGGACCAGGCGATGGCCGTGGGTTGGCTGAATCGGCCCCATAAATAGGAATGGAACCAGCGAGGCGATGTACCTTTGTCAAAGTCATCTGGTGTAAGCAAGGCGTATTTGCAGCGTATGGTTTTCCCCTCATAAGGAAATTCCGCGTAAAACACGTTGGGTGGTAAGAGCCAGTTCCAGAACGCCCCGGCGACACTGCTGTTAGCGCAGCGATAGTTATCGACAATCAGATACAAATCAACGAGACCATCATAAGGGTCTCCGCTGCGCAGGCAGGAGCCATAAAACAGGATTGAGGCTGCGCAATTTTTATATCGGTGTTTCAGTGACTCGACGAGATGTCGTAACGCCGGGTGATCGGGTGCCGGAGTCAATTGTGTGACGGCATTCGCCAATGGTTCTAGTTGTTCCTTCGCGTTCACTGGTTAACCACGGCCTATACGCAGAAACTCAAGGGTGCCGCCATTGCTGATAGATAATGGTCCGTATTCACGACTGGCAGGGTGCATTTCGCCATCCAGTGTGAATATGCCATCCATAGACAGGTGAATCCGGTCGGCATTATGACTGAAATAGCCGTTTTCTGGCGTAACATGGCGATTTTCTTTGCCACGTATAAGGGCAGGGAAGGCACGTAAAACCTTTTTAGTAGGCTTCTCGATCCAGGTGCTGTGCAATGCGCCCTGCTCCTGCCCCCAGTAGGGTCGTAACCCGAGAAACAGGCGCTGCAGGGATGTAATCAGCAATTGAACGACCGGGCGGTCTTTCAGTGTGTCCTGGTGGTCCAGGGTGATATCCATTGCGGTTGGATCGGAAAAGTAGGGCTCTTTTCTTGCGATGCCCCAAATTGTACGCAGCATGACCAGTCCCGGTGCAAGCTCATCCCGAATGCCTCGGGTGTGGATTTTTTCGGTACAGTATTCGATGCCGCTGATAATAGTGCCAGCACCGAAGAACATTCCGTAAGCGACTTTGCCATCGCTGGCTCCTTCGACCCTGATAACGGGGCGCTTCTGCAGTTCTACGACCCCCTCATCCTTAAGTGCCCAGTTGGCCATTCGTTGTACGCAGTCGGTCAGCGAGCCTTGCAGGCCCACGTCCCCAGCGTTCATATTGGTTGTGCCGCCGGGCAAGAGAATGATCCCGGGCTGATCAGTGAAATGATTGTCCTCCAGCAAACTCGCAAATACCCGTGCGGTTGTGCCGTCACCGCCATTTACGGCGAGAATATCGACACCGAGTTGGGAGAATTCCTTGAGAACACCGGGAATGTCATCCTCGCTATGGGTCGTCCGATGGTGAATGCGCGGGTGATTTGCGACAATGCTGTCAACGCGCCCCAGCTTTGACTGATTACGTCGGCTGTTCGCATTGCTGATGAGGCCTATGCTGGGCAAGCGCTGATTGCGGGAATTTGCGGTCAAAATATGATGTGAATCGTTTATGGCCGTGATCTTTTCAAGCGTATCAACGGCATCCTAAATCAATGCAGGACATTCAACAAATACGGGGCAGCAAGAAATGTCAGTAGTTGCTCAGCCAGACAGCGATGGTTTCTATTTCGCCCATCTGTCAGATCCTCATCTGACCACGCTGCAGGGCGTGCGTTGGCGGCAGTTGATGAACAAACGCATGCTTGGTTATCTGTCCTGGCACCGCAAACGGCGCGCCGAGCACCGTAGTGAGGTGCTGGAGGCGCTGCTCGAAGATCTTCAGCGGTCGCGTCCCGAGCATATCGTCATCACCGGTGATCTAACCCACGTCGGGTTGCCGCAGGAATTTCGTCAGGCACGGCTGTGGCTGGACCGGCTCGGCGCCTATGAGCAGGTGACTGTGATCCCCGGTAATCACGATGCTTATGTGCGCACCGCCTGGGACACTACTTATGCGCAGTGGGCGCCTTATATGCAGTCTGATCCGGCCTACAGGTCCGGTGATGCCAACACAGAACTCTTTCCGTCTTTACGAGTGCGGCATGGCGTAGCGCTAATCGGGTTGTCCAGTGCGGTAGCCTCACCACCCCTTATGGCAACTGGCACACTCGGGCAAGAACAGCGTGATCGGTTGACTAGTATACTTCGTGAAACCGGGCAGCAGGGCCTGTTTCGCCTGGTGCTGCTGCACCATTCGCCGCGCGAAGAAGAAGAAAAATGGCGCAAGCGACTCACAGATGGCCGCGCCCTGTGCAGTATTCTGGGCGAAGAAGGCGCGGAGTTGATCCTGCATGGTCACGGGCACCGCAATGCAGAATCCGGGGTGCCGTATGCAGCAGGTGAGATCCCGGTGTTTGGTATCCCGTCGGCGTCGGCTATTGGCCATAAATCCGGTCGTGAGGCGCAGTATCGCCTGTACCGTATCAGGCGCCATGGCGATGCATGGTCGATGCAGGTCAGTGTGCGCGGCTACCAGGCTGGCAGTCGGTCATTTATCCAGTTGCAGGGCCATCATTTGTCGGTGCCGGTGATGCCTTCCACCAGTTCCTGATCGGCGATCGAGTCCACGTCGATCGCTGCCTCCGGGTAGGGCAGGTGTACCGGTGCAATAGTGACATTCAATCGCTGTGACAGTTCTCCGAGCGCCTGATCCAGTGTCATCCGACCCAGTACGTAACGCAGTACTGACCACCAGCCCAGTTGACTGATAATGCGCAGAGGATTCTTTCTTTGCTGTTCCACGCGCCGCCATGCCTGCGCCACGCGGTGGGAAGCGGGTGTCATGAACGTGAACAGATTGCAACCGCAGTAGCCGCCGTCACGGAAGCGCGTAACGGTTTTTTTTGCGGCTGGATAGCGTGCATGTATCGAGGCGTAATCGGTTAGTCCTACGCCGACATCCGCGCCGGTTTCCAGCGAGCGTGCAACAAAGTCATCGACGATCTCGGCACTCAGCAACGGGTGGTCGGCAGTGGTAATCAGTACCGGAGTATCAGGCAGAGTCTGCATAGCCTGATAGGCACTGTTACTGGGGCTATCTGCGGGGGGTAGCCAGCGGATGTTCCCCTGTTCCAGGGCATCGCGGAGGAACGTGCTAGCCGGTAACTGTTGTTCCTGTGGCCCTGAAATTACAATATGCGCAACGTGTTGGCTTTCCAGTAGTGCGTGAACCACTCGTTCCAGCATTGGCGTGCCATCTATTTTCACCATTGCCTTGCAGCAAGCACCTGAAGCTTGCAATAACGGGTCGTTGGCATTGCGGTCGGCGGCCAGAATCACGGCAGTAAATTGCTGAGAGGTCATGGGCGCTTAGTTTATAGTGCTTTTTCGTACAGGCGGTAGGTTTTGTAGGCAACGCCACCGAGCGATTCAATAATATTGCGCATGCCGCTGTTGTGCTCCAGGATCCAGGACATTTCCATTTCACGCATGCCGCGTGCCAGTACAGGGTAACGCAGGGTATCGGTAATCATATACGACAACGCCGGACCGAACGGCGTGTGGTGATACTTCTTGCGCACGCCCATCAGCGGTATGCGTGCGGATTTCGGATAGCGCACTTTTAGTCGCCACAGAAGTTTTAACCAGCCAAATGGCAGAAGTTTGCCGTTCAGGTCGGCGATGGCTTCATTGATGTTGGGCAGGCAAATGATCATGGCGGCCGCTTCACCATCGACTTCGGCAATCTGTACAAAATCGTCGCTGATTAGCAAAGACATGACTTTGCCGATTTCAGTGAATTCTGCCTCAGTCATGGGTACGGAACCCCAGTTTTCCGACCAGGCTTCATTAAAAATATCGCGCAACAGCTCGAGTTCCTGTTTAAGGCGCTTGCGATTCAGCGGGCGGATCGTGATGCGTGCCGATAGCCGTTTGACCAGGCGCTGCATGACTTTGGGCACCACGAAGTCCGGATGCTGGTGGTAGGCAATCAGGTCGACGGCTTTTTGGTACCCGGCGGCCTCCACCGCCTGCCCGTAATATGGGCGTCCATGCACCATCATGATGCGTGGTGGAGTATCGAAGCCCTTGATCAGTAGGCCGCATTCCTCGTTTATGGACAAGTTAAAGGGGCCTGTCGCTCGCTGCATGCCTTCGGATTTTAGCCAGCTTTCGGCTGCCGAAAACAGTATTTGAAAAACTTCAGGGTCGTCGATTGCCTCCAGCAAGCCGAAATGGCCGGTATTATCCTTGTATTTATCCTGATGCAGCTGATCGATCTGGGCGCTGATTCTGCCCACCGGCTGGCCGTCCCGGCGGGCAAGCCAGGCGCGCCAGCGGGCATGCTGAAAAAATGGATTTTTCTTGCTAAACCTTTCTTTTTGCTCGAAATAGAGCGGGCATACCCAGTTTGGGTCGTCACGATAAAGTGTTTTCGGGAAAAGGATGAATTCATCCAGCTCCTGGTGCGTGGTGACTTCGCGGACCGTCAGGCCATCCTTGTTGTCCGGCATAGAATCCATGTTCCAGTGTATGAGCAGGCGCAGATGATACCGGTGCGCAGGGGTTGCTGCCAGCAAGCAGATACCGGGCCTGGCCCGGGTCCGGCGCAAGCGCATATTCCAGCGTCTGTCAGGGATATTGGTCTGCTACTTGCTTCAGGGGTTCCCAAAGGTCTGGACATGGCGGCTTAAAACGACCATCCAGACAGGCCTAAAACTGTCGGCAATAATTGTCGTAAAAATGCGACAAATTGCTGCTGGCGTAATTAGTCCCGTATTTCAGACAGATTTTTTATTGAAAAAGTATTGTGTTTTTATCCTATTGTAGGAATAATGCACGACCAAGTAGTAAGGCTGAAGGGTGTAGTGACTGTCGTTGGGAAAATACAACGACTTACATCAAGCCTCCAGTAAGAAACGCCACTCCGGGTTTCTTGCACCATGTTTGGATGAACTTTTTTGGGGTGTTTCTGCCGGTTAGGCGGAAACCTGGAAATAGTAACCTCAAAGGGAAAAGTCTTTTGGGCTCTGAATCGACACCAACTGAACACAATTTGCCGTTTCGTGCCGCTGATTTTGCCACTCTAGCTGAAGCTCTGGACTATGCGGCCCAGGGCGATACCGGTGCAAATTTTTACACCGGCAGGGGTGAACTGTATGCCAGCCTGCCATATGCTGAGTTGCGCAAAGAAGCGCGCGTGCTTGCTCGCAAGCTCCTGGGTATGGGGCTTGTTAAGGGCGATCGCGTTGCGCTCGTGGCAGAAACCAATCCAGACTTCCTGCGGTTCTTTTTCGCATGCCAGTATTCCGGGCTTGTCCCTGTTTCCCTGCCTGCGTCGGTTAACCTCGGCGGGCACACTGTTTATGTGACGCAGCTGCGTGGCTTGCTGGAAAGCAGCAAGGCTTCAGTGGCAATGGCGCCGAGCGGCTACGCATCTTTCCTCGAAGAAGCCGGCGAAGGTCTGGGTCTCAAGCTGGTTGGTGCGCCGGAGCTGTTTGATGCGTTGCCCGAAGCCGAGATCGAGTTTGAGTCGGTCGTCGCAGCTGATATTGCTTATATCCAGTACACGTCAGGTAGTACCAAATTCCCTCGCGGTGTGGTGATTGAACAGCGCGCGGTGATGAGCAACCTTGCCGGCATCATCCGCCATGGCGTGAAGATTGGTCCGCAGGATCGTTGCTTGTCCTGGTTGCCTTTCTATCATGATATGGGGCTTGTAGGCCTGGTACTGGTACCGGTGGCCGCACAAGTTTCTGTCGATTACCTTGATACCCGTGAATTTGCTATGCGGCCACGTCAGTGGTTAAACCTGATGAGCAAGACGAAGGCGACGATTTCCTTCAGTCCGCCATTTGGTTACGAGCTGTGCACGCGCCGTTTACGTCCGGGTGAGGCGAGCAAATACGATCTGAGTCACTGGCGTGTTGCCGGTGTAGGGGCGGAGATGATCCGCTCGGAAACGCTGACGCGTTTTGCCGAGGCGCTGGCGCCGGCCGGGTTTAGCGAGAAGGCCTTTCTTGCTTGCTATGGCATGGCCGAGTGTTCGCTGGCGATCAGTTTCTCACCGCTGTTTGAAGGTCATACCACCGACTGCGTTGATGGCGACTATCATTCCGACCATCAGGAAGCATTGCCGATTCACTTGTCTGAAAACCCGGGCCGCGCCCGCTGTTTTGTCGAGTGCGGCAAGCCGCTGCCTGAATACGAAGTGGAAATACGCAATGATGCCGGTGAAGTATTATCGGATCGTCACAGCGGTACCATCCATGTGCGTGGTGACAGCGTTATGTCAGGCTATTTCAATGCGCCGGAAGAGTCGGCAGCCTGCCTGTCTGAAGATGGCTGGCTGAATACGGGTGATATCGGTTACCAGGTCGACGGTAGCCTGATTATTACTGGCCGCAAGAAAGACCTGATCATTATCAACGGTCGTAACATCTGGCCGCAGGATCTCGAGTACCTGGCCGAGCATCAGCCTGAAGTACGCATGGGTGATGCGCTGGCGTTTTCGGTGCCTGGTCCGGAAAACGAAGAGATCTGTGTGCTTGTTGTGCAGTGTCGTGAAGCAGATGCGAACAAGCGGGCCAGCCTAGTCGATCGTCTCAACCGGCTTGTACATCTGGAGCTTGGTATTGATGTATTTGTGGAGCTGGTGCCGTTGCATACCCTGCCGCGTACCTCGTCCGGCAAACTGTCGCGTTCCAAGGCGCGTCAGAACTTTATAGAGTCTCATGACCTGGCCAAGCTTGCCGAGGAAATGAGTGGCGAGCTGGAGCTTAAGCAAGGTTAGTTGCTGGCGCGTTATTCCAGTGTTATCAAAATAACCGGCTTAGGCCGGTTATTTTTTGTCCTGTAACCTCCTGATGGGTGTTGTGTATTCATGTCCAGGCTGATTGCGATCACGGGTGCAACCGGTTTTATCGGCCAAACCATATGCCGTGTATTGCACGCAGCCGGTTTTGGTATCCGCATTCTGGCCCGTTCTCCGCAGCGTATAAACGGGCTTGCTGCTTGCGTGGAAGAAGTGGTGCAGGGTGATTTGCATGACCGACAGGCGCTCACTGCGCTGGTGGCCGGAGCCGGGGCAGTTATTCATTGTGCCGGTGTTGTGAGAGGCGCGCGCCAGAGTGACTTTGACCGGGTTAATGTTGAAGGTGTGAAAAATCTTCTCAATGCAGTGACAGCTGCTGAAGATTCCACGCGTCTGTTCTACCTGTCTTCGCTAGCCGCCAGAGAGCCGGAGCTGTCATATTACGCACGAAGCAAGTATCGCAGTGAACAACTGTTGGCGGAGTGCGCAACCGATCTGTCCTGGCTGGCTTTAAGACCTCCGGCTGTTTATGGTCCGGGGGATCGCGAGCTATTACCTCTGTTTAAACTCATGTCCCATGGTCTTGTGCCGGTTCTCGGTGAGCGGGATGCGCGGTTCTCGATGATTTATGTTGAAGATATCGCACAATTGGTGCTGGCCTGGTTGCAACAGGATGTAACAACGTCTGGTGTCTATGCACTGGACGATGGCAAGGCGGGTGGATACAGCTGGGATGATGTGAGCAATACTGTTGGGCAACTGTGTCAGCGGCGTGTGCATACGCTGAAAGTGCCTGGGGTCATGCTTGACGTTCCGGCCCGGGTTAATCGCAGTCTTGGCCGCCTGTTGGGCTATGCGCCTATGCTGACACCTGAAAAGTTGCGCGAGCTGCGTCACCCGGATTGGGTTTGCGATAACCAGGCGTTGAAAACCGTTGTTGACTGGCAGCCCCGTTACCAGTTGGCAGAGGGGCTTCGGCAAACGCCAGGCTGGTGTGCCCGGCAGGGCATTTGAGTTAGTCGGCGATATCCGGCATGCCCTTGCCGGGATTCAGTATCCCGTCAGGATCAAATTGCGCCTTAATCGCGTGCATCAAGCGCAGGCTGGTGGCATCCAGCTCGCGGCCCACCCAATCACGTTTAACCAGCCCGATACCGTGTTCACCCGAAATGGTGCCCTGCATATCGAGTACTGCAGCGAACACGTTTTCGAGGCAGGCGTGTGCCCGCTGAGTCTGGTCGCCGTCGGCCGGGTCATACATGAGATTGACATGCAGATTGCCGTTGCCGGCGTGGCCAAAATTAACAATGCGAATCCGGTGCTTTTCGGACAGGCGCTGCAGTTCAGAGACCAGGTCGGGGATGCGCGATACTGGTACCACGACGTCTTCATTAATCTTTTTGGGTGCCACGCGACGCAGGGCGGGCGACAAAGCCTTGCGCACTGCCCACAGGCTGTCGGCTTCTTCTTTTGTGCGGGCGGTTGTCACTTCCAGTATGCCGTCAACGCGGGCAGCATCGATCAGCTGCTCGCTAAGTTCGTCGAGTTGGGCAGGCATGGCGTCGATCTCGACCATTAGCAGGGCGTCGGCGTTTGCTGGCAGATTGTCACCAAGTTCCGGGCGAACCATTTGCAGTGCGTTGCCGTCCATGAATTCCAGGGCGCAGGGCACCACCGGTTGAGCCATGATGGCCGAAACTGCCTGTGCGGCGCTGTGTATGCTGTTGTAAATCAGCCGCAAGGTGCGCTTGGCCGGTTGTAGCGGAGTCAGCTTCAGGGTGGCCTCGGTGATAATCGCGAGGGTGCCCTCGGAGCCGATGAGCAAGCGTGTCAGGTCATAGCCCACCACCCCCTTGGTCGTGCGCGTGCCGGTGTGCAGGGTCTCTCCCTTACCGGTCACCGCTGTCAGGGCCAGAGTGTTTTCCCGGGGTGTTCCGTATTTAACAGCGCGTGGACCTGCGGAATTATAGGCGAGATTGCCGCCAACAGTGCATACGGCGGCGCTGGTCGGGTCCGGTGGCCAGAAAAATCCCTGGGTCGCTGCAGCATCCTGTACCGCCTGATTGGTGACACCCGGCTGAACAACCATTAAACGGTTGTTTGGGTCGACCTCAATAATGCGGTTCATGCGCTGTAGGGAAAGAACCAGGGTGGGTTGATCACCGGGCACAGTGGCGCCGGTGGTGCCCGTGCCCTGACCGCGAGCAATCACTGCGATTCCGTGTTCGCGGCAGGTGTTGACGATATCCACTACCTGCTGGTGACAGTCCGGCAGGGCGACTGCCAATGGTTGCCCCTGCAGGGTGCTGTTGTCGTAGCCGTAGGTGCGGCACTCGGCCGCATCGGTCAACAGGGCTCCGGAATCAAGCAGCGTAGCCAGTTGTTGGAGGAAGGGGGCGATTAGTCAAGGTACTCGAACAGCTTTACGACGCGCTGCACGCCACCAACCTTCCTGGTGGCATCCACCGCTGCATCCGCTTCCTGGTGATACACCAGACCCATTAAAAATACGGTACCATTTTCGGTTGTCACCTTGACGCGGGAGGGGTCAAACCCTTTGATATCCAGACCCACCAGAGAACCTTTTACCTTGGTCGTGAGCCAGGAATCGCTGGAACGAGTCATCATGGAACTGGGGGCTGCAATCACCAGTTCATTATAGACGCGACGGACTTTTTCCTGGGCGCGTGCGACTTCATCGGCCTGGTTGCGAAACGTTTCAGTAGGTGTTTCACCGCTAAGCAATACAATGCCGTTAAACGTCGTAACATTGATGTGCGAATTTTCGTTTAGCGACTTTTCATCATGGATGGCGTTACCGACACGTAACTTGATAGCGTCGTCTTCAATCATTGAACCCGCGGTGCGCCGGTCGTGAGCGACTGATGCCGTAGTGGCAGCCACGCCGCCAATTACCAGTGGTGCGCAACCGCTGTTGATGATAATGCCGCCGAGCAGAATGCTGAGTGCCAGCACACGGTTTTTCATGGTTCTTTTCTCCCTGTAATGTCTCTGTGCCGTCAGGGCGTAACCTGAAAGGCATTGCTGATCCAGTCTATCTGCAACTGGCCCGGTTGGCCCTCAATGCTAACGACATCAAAACGCGCCGGTACGTTCCAGGCGCGATGGTGTTGCATGTAAACCCGGGCGCAATGAATCAACCTGCGCTGCTTGCATGCGGTGACCGTTTCGGCGGCACGCCCGTAGCCAATATTCTTGCGATATCGTACCTCAATAAAGACCAGGCTGTCGTCGTGTTGCATGATGAGATCGATTTCGCCGCCACGGCAGCGGTAGTTGCGTGTGAGCAGACTTAATCCCCGTTTGCTCAGGTACTCGCAGGCCAGTGATTCGGCTTCATCGCCGATCGCCTTGCGGTTCAGTTGCTGAATCATCCTGTCCCTCCGTGGACATGAGAAGTTCTGGTACGCCGCGGTTGAATTTTGCCCATTCAAGGGTGCGGTGCAGTTGTTTATTGTCGCCCAGAGTCAACACTCCGGTAGCGCCCGGAAAGCGCGCAAACCCCGGCAAGTGCAGGGTATCCAGCCAGGGTACAACCTGGTAGGCATCGAATCCCAGCGCAAACAGTCGCTGGTAGCGTTGTCCGCGGTTCGGCCAGATTGCCTGGAGACGGGTACGTTGCTCAAACCAGGGGCCTTCCTGGTCCAGGCTCAGGGGCATATCACAGAACATCAGGCCATCCATATCACGGTCAACGGCGGCATCGGTGCCAGGCTGGTAGACATGTGATGTGCCATACACCGGCAGGCTGCCGGCGTGATGGAAGCGCAGTTGTGGTTTGATCTGGCGTGCCTGTCGCGGGAAGGCCGCGATAAACACAGCTTCGGCATCCTGGCGACGGCGGGGTTCAAAATTCAGCTTCTGTCCGAGCAGGCGTTGCAGTGCCTGATGCCGCTGCTTGCTGTCCCCCAGGTTCAGTGCCCGCTGAATTGGCTGGGCAAAGTCCTGTGTTTTGGGAGTGAAGCGTTCGGTAGCCAGTACCTCGCCACCCAGATCTGCAAGGCGTTCTGTGAACGCTTTAAGCAGGCGTTCCCCCCAGGCATTGTCGGCCACCAGTGCTACCAGTTGCTGGTGGCCATCGGCGAACGCGCGCTCAGCAGCCTGGCGGGCTTCATCCTCCGGCGCCAGTCCAAACTGGTAGAGCGATAAATCGTTGCTGCTGCCAGTATCGCTGACATGGTTGAGTGCCAGTACCGGAATCGGCAGAAAGCCGGATTGTGCCAGTTGATTGATACTGTCTTTCAATAAAGGGCCAATGACGAAGTCGGCACCGTCCTCAATAGCCAGTTGGTAGACCGACCAGGTCAACTGGGCATTACCGCCTGTGTCGTAGAAGCGCAACTGTGGCTTGGGCGGGCTGCTATGGTAGTGCGCAGCCAGAACGCCATCACGAATGGCTGCAGCCGAAGGCTCTGTGCGGCCACTGAGCGGTAGCAAAATAGCGATCTGGTTAGCCTGAGCCGCGAACTGGCCAACCTGGTGCAGCAAATCTGGCAGCAGGGCATTTTCAGCCGCGTGACGCGGGTAGCGGTCGCGCCAGCGACTGAGTTCCAGTGACCAGCGGTCCCTGTCGCCGCGGTGTTCGCGCGTGATCAGCACCAGTTCCATCCAGCCGCTAAGGGCATCCGGTGGGGCCGAGGTTTTCAGTGTCTCCAGCGATTCGCTGGACAGGTTCGAGAGTTGTTCCCAGAGGCGGTACTGGTTATCCAGCTTGGCGACGGGATCATCGAGCAGTCCGTCAAGCCAGATCAACTGGCGAGCGGCTTCGAGTGGATTGCCAGCCTGTGAGTAGGCCTCGGCACGCAGCTGGTAATAGCGTTTACCATGATCGGCGAGCGTTTCCGGCATGGCTATTGCCGCGAGCAGCTCCAGTGCCTGCTCGGGCTGTCGATTGGCAACAGCGAGTTGTGCGGCCAGTAGCTGATAGTGGTTTGCCTGGTCGGGGTTTAGCCTGGTGGGGTCAAGCCCTTCGAGTACCGGTTCAAGTTGTGCCCAGTGCCCATTTTCAGCGAGCAGATCGGCCGCTGCAAGGCGCAGCGCATTGCGTTGATTTTCAGGTGCTGTTTTGGCCTCGCTGAGATACAGTTGAGCCGCTCCCAGAGTATCGCCCTGGTCGATGAGAGCCTGTGCGGCGGCGGCCGGGCCGCTGATGGTGTCCGTTGGCGGACGTTGTGGCGCGCCGGTGCAAGACAGGATGCCCAGAAAAATGACAAGCAGCAGAGGATAAAATCGGAACACGAATTGGCCAGCTTGGACGAGTGATTATGGGTGCTCATTGTAATGAGGTCTGGTCGCCGTTGCATGCCCTTTCGTTAACCGGATGTAAAAAGCTATGAGCGAAAATGACAGAACCCCGGTTGATCGGGGTGCCCTTTACGTGGTGGCAACGCCGATCGGTAATCTGGCTGATATGAGCCAGCGGGCTGTTGATGTTCTTGCTCATGTTGACCGTATCGCGGCTGAGGACACGCGCCGCAGCGGACGTCTGCTGCAGCACTTTTCAATTACTACGCCGATGCTGGCGCTGCACGAGCATAACGAACGTGAACTGGCGCCGCGCCTGGTTGAACAGCTGCAGCAAGGCGAAAGCCTGGCAGTGATTTCCGATGCGGGTACTCCGTTAATCAGTGATCCGGGCTATAACCTGGTGCGACTGGCACACGAGGCCGGGGTATCGGTAGTGCCAATACCGGGGGCGAGTGCGCTGATTTGCGCATTATCGGCGTCAGGCCTGCCGACGGACCGTTTCGTGTTCGAGGGGTTTTTGCCGGCTAAAGCGGTTTCCAGGCGTGCGCGTCTTGAGGCGCTGCGGAGTGAAACCCGTACATTGATATTTTACGAGTCGAGTCATCGTCTGGTCGAATGCCTGCAGGATATGCAGGTGATGTTTGGTGTTGACCGTTATGTTGTGCTGGCACGTGAGTTGACCAAGCAGTTTGAGACCTTGCGCGGCGATGGTGTGCGGAATTTGTTGCATTGGGTACAGGATGACCCGAATCAGCAAAAGGGCGAGATGGTTTTGCTGGTGCAGGGTGAGGCAGAGGCTGAAGGGCATGAGATCGATGCAGAAGCTGAAAGGGTTTTGTTGGCATTGCTGGATGAATTACCTATCAAGACAGCGGCCAAGTTAACGGCGCGGATTACCGGGCTGAACAAGCGTGCGTTATATGACAGGGCGTTGCAGTTGAAGGCAGAGTGACTGTGGTGTGGTGGAGGCGCCGGGCGCTTTAGGGGCAGCGGGTGAGCTTGATGCGGCAATTGCCCTGTTTGGAATCAGGCGCCTGGAAATTGCCCGGGTCGAGCTAGGTTTTTACCTGTGGGGTATCGCCGGATACCCGGTGTTGCCCCAGCGCCCAGTTGACGTGTTCACGTACCAGTTCTGATGCGTCCTGCTGACGTGATTCCAGGGCATTGATGACGGTTTGGCTTGTCGGGGCATTGCCAAGCGCAACGGCGATATTTCTTAGCCAGCATGCGTGCCCGATGCGTCGAATGGCCGTTCCTTCGGTTTTATTCAAAAATTCTTTTTCATTCCAGGCAAACAGTTCTATCAGGGTGGCGCAGTCCAGTCCATGTCGCGGTGTGAAGTCGGTTTCTGTGGTCGGTTGGGCAAAGCGATTCCAGGGGCAGACCAACTGACAGTCGTCGCATCCGTAGATGCGATTGCCGATCAACGGGCGAAATTCTTCGGGGATTGGTCCGCGCAATTCAATGGTCAGGTAGGAGATGCAACGGCGTGCATCCAGCTCGTAGGGGCCAATGATAGCCCGGGTGGGGCATACCTCGATACAGGCGTCGCAGGTGCCGCAGTGTGGCGTCGCGGGGGTGTCGATGGGCAGTGGCAGGTCGGTGTAGAGTTCGCCGAGGAAGAACCAGGAGCCACTCTTGTCATCGATCAGATTGGTATGCTTGCCTATCCAGCCCAGTCCGGCTTTCTGGGCGATGGCTTTTTCGAGCACCGGGGCGCTGTCGGTGAAGGCGCGGTAACCAAACGGGCCTGTGATTTGTTCGATGCGTTTGGCAAGTTTTTGTAAACGGTTGCGTAGTAGTTTGTGATAGTCACGACCGAGCGCGTAGCGTGACAGGTAGGCGCGTACCGGGTCGTCCAACAGACTGACCGAATCGGCGACCTGTGGCGGCCAGTAGTCCATGCGGACCGAGATAATACGCTGTGTACCCGGCACCAGCTCTTGCGGGCGGCTGCGTTTGTGTCCATGGCGCTGCATGTAGTCCATTTCGCCATGATGTTCCCGGTCGAGCCAGCCCAGTAGCCAGGCTTCGTCTTTTGTCAGCTCGGTGTCGGTAATGCCCACCTGCTGAAAACCCAGTTCCTTGCCCCATTGCTTGATTTGCAGGGCCAGAGCACTGGCGTTGATGTCACTGGATTTGGAGGAAAGCTTCACGGTATGGTCTGAACCTGCCCAGGAGGACGTTATTGTATGCCGGAAACCGATGACATGCTGCTCTATACCGCTGCGCAGGTGCGAGAGCTGGACCGCCGGGCTGTCGAAGACTGCGGGTTCGACAGCTATGAGCTGATGTGCCGGGCCGGCGCAGCATTGCTGCGGCAAGTGGAGCAGGACTGGCCAAATGCACGGCAGGTTACTGTGTTGTGTGGGCCGGGAAATAATGGTGGTGATGGCTATGTGCTGGCGCGGTTGCTGCGTGAGTCCGGGCGCAATGTGCAATTGCTGGCGCTTGTGGAGCACGATGTACTGCAGGGTACGGCGCGCCAGGCGGCTGATGATTATCGGGCGGCTGGCGGATGTATCGACAGTTACTCGGGCTCCCTGCCTGCAGCAACCGAGCTGCTGGTAGATGCCTTGCTTGGCACCGGGCTGGACCGGCCGGTTGAAGGGGTGTTCGAACAGGTAATTAAGCAGTTAAACGCAAATCCGGCGCCCGTGTTGGCTGCTGATATCCCCAGTGGTTTGCATGCGGATACCGGGTGCGCACTGGGTGAGACGGTGCAGGCGGACGCCACGGTTACCTTTATTGGCCGCAAACGCGGCTTATATACAGGAGCCGGCACGCAGCTGGCCGGACGACAGGTGTTTGCCAGCCTGGATGTCCCCGCGGCTGTTTTCGAGGGTATTCAGGCTGATGTACGGCTGCTTCACGCCGGCGCGACCGGTTTGCCGCCGCGTCGCCGAGATGCGCATAAGGGATGTTTCGGGCATGTGTTGGTGGTGGGCGGCGCGCCAGGAATGTCCGGCGCAGCGCGCCTGGCTGCCGAGGCGGCGGCACGCGTCGGTGCGGGCCTGGTAAGTGTGGCGACCCATCCGCAGCATGCTGCCTGGCTGAACTCAGGCCGACCCGAGCTGATGGTGCGCGCAGTAGCACATGCTGATGAGCTGGGCCCGTTGCTGTCACGCGCCAGCGTAGTGATTGTCGGCCCCGGCCTTGGGCAAAGCGAATGGTCCCGTGGCCTGTTTGAAAAGGTGGTGGAGAGTCACTTGCCCCTGGTCGTTGATGCCGATGCCCTGACTCTGCTGGCAAACGATCCGTTAAGAAAAGATAACTGGGTATTAACCCCGCATCCGGGCGAGGCAGCCAGGCTACTGGCATCGACGAGCCAGGCCGTTCAGCAGAATCGTTTTGCTGCAGTAATGGATGTGCAAACGAAATACGGTGGCGTGGTGCTGTTGAAAGGAAGTGGCACGCTGGTGGCCAGTGCGACCCTGCCTATGGAACTGTGTCCATTCGGTAACCCGGGTATGGCCAGTGGGGGCATGGGCGATGTCCTTGGCGGCGTGATCGCTGCGTTGATGGCGCAGGGTGTGCCTGCTGACCATGCCGCAGGCCAGGCAGCCTGTATACACGGCCGGGCGGGTGACTTGCTGGCGGACAAAAACGGTGAGCGTGGCTTGTTGGCGGGTGACCTGTTGGGTGAAATCCGCAGGTTGATAAATGGTTAAAATGTATTTGGTTGATGCCGCAGCTACCGAGGCGTTTGGGGCGCGGCTGGCAGCCTGTTGCCAGGTTGGTGGGTTGATCTTTTTTCACGGCCAACTGGGCACCGGGAAGACGACGCTGGTGCGCGGTCTGTTGCGGGCGCTGGGCCACACCGGGCCGGTAAAAAGCCCGACCTACGCACTGGTAGAGTCCTATCAACTGCAGTCGCGCGACGTGCACCACCTTGATCTTTACCGGCTTGCTGATCCCGGGGAACTGGAATGGATTGGTATCCGCGACCTGATCGACGGTGAGGCGCTTGCTCTTATCGAATGGCCCGAGCAGGGTAAAGGTATCCTCCCGGAACCGGATCTCGAGCTGACAATGGAATATCGGGACACAGGGCGCGAGGTCGGGCTCAGAGCGGTTAGTGATACCGGCTCCAAGTGGTTGAGTTGTCTCGAATCTTGATATTTTCTGTGGCTTTAAACCAACAATCCGGCGCTTGCATTTATTGTCTGATTTGATTTAATAAGTAAAGCTGCTATCTTGATGAGAATTAAGCTAATTGTTTGTCTTTTCTGCTAGGGTAAGGTATAAATGTCCACCGGACACAGGGTTTGGGGAGTTTTGAATTGTTACGTCTGACCTGGTTGAGTCTGTTGCTCCTGCCGTGGCTGGCCCAGGCTGCCACGCAGGTTCAGGGTGTGCGTCTATGGGCCGCACCCGACAGTACTCGCGTAGTGTTCGATGTCTCCGGCCCGGTTAGCCATCGCCTGTTCACGCTGAAAAACCCCAACCGCCTGGTCATTGATCTCACCGAAGCCGACATTGACAGCAAGGTCAAGCAGTCCTTCAGCCAGGGCGGCATTGTCAAAAGTTTCCGCAGTGGGCCGCGCAACAAGAAAGACCTGCGCCTGGTACTGGATTTATCCTCTGCAGTTAAACCCAAGAGTTTCGTGCTCAAGCCCAATGACCAGTATGGTCACCGCCTGGTCATAGACCTGTTCAATGCGGGTGGTGAAAACGCCGCGCCAGCGAAAGAAATCAAGGTCATTAACCAGCCAGCCAAGCTGCGCGACCTGGTGATTGCCATCGATGCCGGTCATGGTGGCGAAGACCCGGGAGCGCGTGGCAAGAAAGGTACTCGCGAAAAAGTTGTCGTCCTGCAGATCGCCCGGCGGCTGGCCAAGCTGATCGAAAAAGAGCCGGGTATGCGGCCGGTGCTGATCCGTGATGGTGACTACTACATCGGTTTACGCAAGCGCATGGAAAAGGCCCGCAAACACCGTGCTGACCTGTTTGTATCCATACATGCCGATGCCTTCAAGGATCGGCGCGTACATGGCGCTTCTGTCTACGCCGTATCGAGGCGCGGTGCGTCCTCAGAGTTTGCGCGCTGGCTGGCCGTACGCGAGAACGCGGCCGATCTCGTTGGTGGCGTAAGCCTTGACGACAAGGACGACCTGCTTGCAGAAGTGCTCCTGGATCTGGCCCAGACAGCGACCCTGGAAGCCAGTAATGAAGTTGCAGACAATGTATTGCGTGAAATGCGTCGCATCGGCAAAGTCCACAAGAAAACCGTACAGCATGCCGGTTTTATGGTGCTCAAGTCACCGGATATCCCGTCCTTGCTGGTAGAAACGGCGTTTATTTCCAACCCGTCTGAAGAGCAGCGGCTACGTAGCACCAAGCACCAGCAGAAAGTCGCACAGGCCATCATGAACGGCGTGCGCAAGTATTTCACCAATAATCCGCCGCCCGGTACGCTGGTTGCCAAAGCCGAAGCACGCCGCCACACCATCCGTCGCGGCGACACGCTTAGCCATATCGCCCAACGTTACGGTGTCACCATGGCGTCGCTACGCAAGAAAAACAGCCTGCGCAATGACCGTCTGCTGGTCGGCAAGACCCTGACTATCCCCTCCAAGGGCGGATAGGCCAGCAAACTCATCTTTTTTCAGATTAATTGCACACTTAAAGTGAAGGTTCCGGGGGCTCTTTTGGGGCGCCTGTGCTTGCCAGCACCCGAAGCCCCAAAAGAGCCCCCGGAACCTTCACCTCGCACAATGCAAAGTCTCCCCGGGCAACTCCCGGCCGACTTCCCGCCCCACCTCCACCCCTGTACCATATCCCGATGCGCATCCATCAACTGGAACCCCAACTCGTCAACCAGATAGCTGCCGGCGAAGTCGTCGAACGCCCGGCATCCGTCCTCAAGGAACTGCTGGAAAACAGTCTCGACGCCGGCGCCAGCAAGATCGAAATCGATATCGAGGAAGGCGGTAAACGCCTGATCCGGATTCGTGACAACGGCCACGGCATTGAAAAAGACGACCTCGCCCTGGCCCTGTCCCGACACGCCACCAGCAAAATAGCATCCCTCGAAGATCTGGAAAATGTCGCCAGCCTGGGGTTCCGTGGCGAGGCTTTGCCCAGTATTGCCTCCGTATCGCGCCTGACCCTGCAATCGCGCACCGCCGGGGGCGATAACGGCTGGCAGGTACAGGGTGACGGCAGGGAGCAGGGCGTCGATCCCCAACCCGCAGCTCACCCGCAGGGCACCACCATCGAAGTGCGAGACCTGTTTTTCAATGTGCCGGCGCGACGTAAATTTC
>JBHPFC010000028.1:0-32268 GCA_042576405.1 Pseudomonadota bacterium
TCCTCACCGCGAGGTGGAACCGGTACTGCCCGCAGGTGGTGGTTCCAAATCTGCAGCTGCTGCCTGATCGTAGCGGCCGCGCATATAACTGAACTAATAGTAGGAGATACAGACCATGGCCAACGAAAAATATGGTATTGCACTGGGCATGATAGAGACACGTGGATTGGTGCCCGCCATTGAAGCGGCGGATGCGATGACCAAGGCTGCGGAAGTACGGCTGATCGGGCGCGAGTTCGTGGGAGGTGGCTATGTCACCGTCCTCGTGCGCGGCGAAACCGGCGCTGTAAACGCAGCTGTGCGTGCTGGTGCGGATGCCTGTGAGCGAGTTGGCGATGGACTGGTGGCGGCACACATCATTGCCCGTCCGCATAGCGAAGTAGAGCAGGTGCTCAGCGATGCAAGCGGCAATCGTCCGTCACGCGGTTGAATGCACAGTCTGTCTGACTGATTGATCTGTCGTCATGCTGCCTGTAAACGCTGATCAGCGCATTCTCGGTTACCTCGGCAGGGCTCTCAGTATGGAGCTCTCCGCGGTGCAGCTCTATAGCACCCAGGCAAAATTGGTTGAAGCCTGGGGGCTGACTGAGGTGGCCAGGAAACTGAGCGACGAGGCGGGCGAGGAGTTGGCGCATGCCGAACGTATCATCAGTCGCATGCTCGCGCTTGGCGCGGCACCGAATGCATCACAGTTACGACCGGTGCAGCTGGGCCGCAACCTGAAGGAATTATTGCAGGCAAACCATGCATTCGAATCGGAAGTCGTCAGCCTGTACGAAGCTGCAAGCAGACATAGTGCCAGGATTGGCGACCATGACAGCCGGCTGTTTTTCGAAGCCCTGCACGCCGAGGAAAAGGAACATGCACGGCATATGCTGGATTGGCTGCAGGAGTTACAGAATGTCGATAACACGGTTTCCACTTGAGCACTGGTCAGCATGGGAGAACAGCAATGAGTGATCAATGGCGGGAACGGGCCCGGCCCGAGCGGTTGGAGCGGCGTTACCAGTTTGTGGATTATGAAAGTTTACGCGATTTTCTGGATCGGGCTGCCGCGTTGTCGGAACGTGAGGGGCTGTATCCTGACATGGGTTTTGGCCGTGATTATGTCAACATGACAATTCACGGCTCCGAAGAGGACAACACACTGGGGGATCAGCAGCGTCGCCTGGCGCAGGAGCTGGATGCCCTCGCCATGCAGAAAGACGGTTGATGTAATGCCCATCATTGCTTTGGTGGGCAACAAGGGCGGTGCAGGCAAAACCACGCTGGCGGTTAATCTTGCAGCAGGCCTGGCGCGGCACGGCAGTGTGGCAGTGATTGACGCCGACCCGCAGGGTTCGGCGCTGCAGTGGAGAGCTATTGGCGGGGATGCATCGGCACCGCCGGTGTCTGCAGCCGAGGCGGACCTGCAACGCCAGGCGAATATACTTTTGCAGGAATACCATTGCGTGGTGATTGACTGTCCGCCCTCGGTGCATGCACCGCAGACCGCCGCAGTGCTGGGTTTTGGTGACCTGGCCCTGATTCCCGTGCAGCCTTCACCGATGGATCTTTGGGCAAGTGTGCACATCGAACAGTCGATTGAGGAGGCGCATAAACTCAATCCCACCCTGCGACCTCTCCTGGTTATCAACCAGCTGGAACCGCGTACCACACTTTCGCGGCTGGTCCGTGATGCTTTGTCAGAGATTGCCTTTCCGGTGGCAGATACCGCAGTGAGACGTCGTGCCGTTTATCGCAGCAGTGCACTGCAAGGCAAGAGCGTATTTGACATCGGGCGCCGTGGTGCGGATGCTGCGGACGAGATCGAGCACTTGATTGAGGAGATATCGACAGCATGAGCACTTCAGATAAGACCCGCCAGCAGCTGGTGGATTCTATGCGCAAAACCAAGGCTGGCGCGGCTGGAAAAACTGCCGCCGAAAGCAAGTCGCCACGACCGGTAAAAAAAACTGCCGGGACCACTAAAAAGCCGGCTGCGACCCCGGCGGCAAAAAGGTCCGCTAAAACTGAAACGGGATCGCGGCCGGAAATGCGGGATCCGTACCGGGCAGGTCGTCGGGTGTGGCCGGATTGAACCGTTAAGCATATGTAATAATCTATATTAAATATAAAAAAGATCGATTATAATAAATGTATATTTCTACTGGCAGAGTCTGAAATGTGTTAACACGAGGCGGTTGCAACCGGAACCATACCTTCATGACCGACGCATCCTGCACTGCAGTGTAGCAAAGGTTTATTCATATGGTTTCTTCGGAAGAAAACGAGTACACACCGGCAGCGGCGATGCCGGATTACCTGATACGGCACACTACCTTGCGTCAGTTTCAGGTATTCGAAGCTATCGTCAGGCTCGGCAGTTTCACGCGTGCAGCGGAGGAATTGTTCCTGACCCAGCCAACCGTGTCCATGCAAATCAAAAAGCTGGCAGATGCCCTGGGTTTGCCCTTGTTTGAGCACGTCGGGCGTAATGTCGAACCGACCGAGGCCGGTCTGGCACTTTATAAGTCGAGTCGTGAATTGTTCGAAACACTGGCAAACCTGGAGATGACGGTTGCCGATCTGAAGGGGCTTAAGGTCGGACGCCTGCGCATGGGTGTGATCACCACGGCGAAATATCTGACGCCTGAAATTCTGGGTGAATTCAGCCGTCTTTATCCGGGAATCGATCTTGCACTCAAGGTCACCAATCGTGAACGTATCATCGAACGTATGCACGGGAACGAGGACGACCTGTATATCATGGGTCAGGCGCCCGAAGGCGAACTTGATGTCGAGGCGTTTCCTTTCGCGCCGAATCCATTGGTCGTCATGGCACCGCGCGATCACGCTCTGGTAGGAAAGAAAAATATTGCACTGTCCGAGATTATCGAGTACCCGTTTATCATGCGTGAGCCCGGATCAGGTATCAGGGATGCCGTGCTCCGCCTGTTTGCTGCCCAGGGTTTGCGGCCGCGGGTACGTATGGAACTTGGCAGCAACGAAGCGATCAAACATGCTGTGGTCGGTGGGCTGGGGCTGTCGGTGCTTTCACTGCATACCCTGTCGCTGGAAGGTGCCAATGGACCTGTAGCTATCCTCGACGTCGAACAATTCCCGATTCTCCGGCAGTGGTTCATCGTCCATCCGAAAGGCAAAGAGTTGTCCCTCGTAGCCCGCACCTTCCTCGAATTCGCTATCGCCAGCGAAGCCCGAATCCGTGAACGCATGATATCGCAGTGGCCGCTGTTAATGCAGCAGCCCAAGCCCCGGAAAAAAACGGCTGCCCGCAAGAAAAAGGCCGTGAAGAAATAACGACCCTCCCGCGTGCTTATCAACGCCAGGCTATAGCTCCTATTGCCAGAATCAATTTGTCATCGAACCTGACAGCTTCCATAATGACCGCCAGGCTAGAGTTGCCATTGACAGCTCACAAGGCGGGTATCGGAAGCAATGCGGACAAACACAATCTTCAATGAAATAAGCTTGAGTAATCCGCGCGGCGATATATTCGGCGGAATAACTGCGGCTGTAATCGCCTTGCCGATGGCGCTGGCATTCGGGGTCGCCTCCGGTGCCGGTGCTGAAGCCGGACTGTACGGCGCTATTCTGGTTGGACTGTTTGCTGCACTGTTTGGTGGGTCTCCAACACTGATCTCTGAACCCACCGGACCGATGACGGTTGTATTTACTGCGGTCATCGCCAAACTCATCGCGTCAGATCCCGTTAACGGCACCGCTATGGCATTCACTGTCGTGGTGATGGCCGGACTGTTTCAGATTCTGTTTGGCATTATGCGCCTGGGCAAGTATGTAACTCTGATGCCCTACTCCGTGATATCCGGTTTCATGTCGGGTATCGGCATCATACTCATCATCCTGCAAATCGGCCCGCTTCTGGGCCAGGCATCGCCGGGTGGGGGTGTTATCGGTACGCTGAATAATCTGCCTGAGTTATTCGCCGGTATGCGTATGCAGGAGACGGTGCTAGCCATGTTGACGGTAGCCATCCTGTTTTTTGTACCCGCCAGGCTGAAACGTTATTTGCCGCCACAGTTGCTTGCCCTGGTCGTGGTTACTTTGGCATCTATTGCGGTGTTGGGTAATGCGGATATTCGTCGCATCGGCGAAATATCAACCGCGCTGCCTGAACTGAGAATGCCGGTGTTCAGTGTGGAGCAGTGGCGGGGCATGCTGCTTGATGCCGTGGTCCTGGGCATGCTTGGTTGCATCGATGCACTGCTGACTTCTGTAGTCGCCGACAGTCTTACCCGTACCCAGCATAACTCAGACAAGGAGTTGATTGGTCAGGGCGTTGGAAATGTCATGTCGGGCCTGTTCGGTGGCCTGCCCGGTGCCGGTGCGACCATGGGAACTGTGGTGAATATCCAGGCTGGTGCGCGCACGGCGTTATCCGGCCTGGTAAGGGCCGGCATACTGCTGGTCGTGGTACTGTGGGCAGCTGGTCTTACAGCGGTGATACCACTGGCCGTGCTCGCCGGTATCGCACTCAAAGTCGGTATCGATATTATCGACTGGAGTTTCCTTAAAAGAGCCCATCGTCTCTCCGGAAAGGGCGCGCTCATCACCTACGGTGTAATTGCACTAACCGTTTTTGTGGATCTCATAGCGGCTGTGGGCATAGGTCTGTTTGTCGCGAACATAATGACGGTCACGCGGCTTTCCGAGTTGCAGGCAGATGATGTTAAGGCAGTGACCAATCCACGGGACACTGATCTGGAACTGACACCGGACGAACGTAAAACCCTGTCCGCCGCTGCGGGCAGGGTTTTGTTATTGCATTTACGCGGCACCATGATTTTCGGCACCTCACGTGTAATCAGTCGCAAGAACTCCGAGGTTGATAATATCGAGACCCTTATTGTCGACGTCAGAGACGTGGTGCACCTGGGCCTTTCGGCAGCGCTGGCTATCGAGGAGGCCATTTTGGACATGGTTAATGCCGGTCGTTCAGTGTACGTGGTCGCCGCGCCGGGGCAACCTCGCCAGCGACTGGAGAACATGGGGATCCTGCAACGACTGCCGAAACAGAACGTGGTCGAAAACCGTCTGGCGGCGATGAAGCATGCGGTGTTTGGAGACGGGTCGCCGGTTGAAGCGACAGGTAACGCAGCAGAGGCCAGGCACAGTGTTGGATAAATCGGCGAGAAAACTTGTCGAGGTAGTATAGACTCTTACTCTGACCGAAAGAGTGTATAAGAAAGTACTGGAAGTGAACCACACGTCCCACAACAGGAGGATAGAGACCATGCAGTCAGCTCACAGTCACGCATCGGTTCTGAAATTGCCTTACCTTGGCGAGCTTGAGAGGCATATAGAAAATACCCTGTCGGATCACTGGATTTTGCGTGTTGAGCATGCTGATGATGTTAATCCTGTGCACATACAATGGCAGCAGTGAGGGGATTCGTTGTATTGCGTGTCTGACGCAAACTCTGTAATCCGTAACATTCAGGCATGCCGGGCAAAATACCCGACGCACAGTGTTCGACTCTACGCGGAAAAGACCAGTCCCCGAACACGGTTCATATACCCGGTATATCGCCCGCAAGCGAGCACAGGTTCCGCCCAGGTACTACCCGGAAAATGGGCGCCGCAAGTGAGCCGCTTCCGTGCCTGGTTGAAACCCGTCGACACAGGCGCTATCGCGGCCCGTAACCGGTTCTGGCGTATTATCACTGTCACAGGTATGTTGCTTGGTTCATTCCTTGCGTTCGAAGAGGTTATAGCCTGACAGGACTGGCGGATACACGACCGCCTTATTGTTCGATCTTTATCTCCTCGCCGATGTCATCATGCGAATGGCGTCCTCCAGGTAGAACTGATCGGGATTCTCGTCGCTCTGCTGTTGCAGGGTTTGCACCCGTTCGTCCTGCTCCAGGGTGAAATAATAGCCGTCACCGTCCTGGATATAAGCGGCCCATGGGACAAATTATGTGAGTGGGGAAAGCTGATCGGATTGCGGTGAAATATCGATATTCAGCCCGGCAATGAACAAAACCTCCGTGCCTTTATAGGCTTGTTCCTTGACGATAGTGCGGAAGGTGCGGTCGAATTCTATCTGGGTGTTAATCTGGGCAGCGAGTAGAGAGGTTGCATTCGAGGTGACGATTTGCGGCATGAAGTTGATCAGATTATGTTCGAGATGATGCGCACCTTCTTTCATCTGAGGAGTATCACGCCGAAAATAAAACATGTCCGCGGTCAGGTGGGCACCGATTGGCTGCGGTGTAATACCATTGAAAGCCATCTCTCCCATTCTGTCGATAAACTCCTGCGTCGGTGAATAGACTTTCGCAGTACTCAATATCTTCAATGGAATCGGTTGTTCCCCCGCATCGGTAGCGATAAGCCTGTCCAGACGAAGTAACAGGCTATTGTCGCGATTCTGGCGCAACAACTGGTTATCGACGATGATTATTTTTTGCCCGTCTTCGTTATGCAACAAAATGTTGTGGCGGGCAAAATCATATTCATTCTGATACCAGGAAATCACCTGCTGAATCTTTCCACAGCTCGAGCTGCATTCCATTTGCGTGGTCTGGGCGCGCCGATATGCGCCAAACACCTGGTTTTCCGGGTCGTAGCCCACGTGACTGGCCTGAATGATGAGCATGTCCTGGCCATGTGAGGCGTGGGGTCCATCTGTCGGTGGCAACGATTCCACCAACGACACCATGATTGAACGGAAAGGTGCCGAAGTGTTTGGCGATCATTATGATCGGGTAGCCCCCGGTGGCCTCCGCTATGGTCATGCTTGTTTCCGGCATTGGGTTCTTCTCAGGGTATCTGGAAAATCTGCTAATTTTTCTGTGGATTATACTCAATCACGCACACTTTTCCTGTTTCATGGGAGGTATATGATGCCGGTTCCCGGTCGCGGGGCGATTGTTAGCAAGAGTTTGCGATTGCAAGCAAGGCGGTAACCAGCCTGGCATGGCATCATCATGTACCGCTTCGACCCAGGCAGACATCAATCTCACAATCCGATGATATCGGACAGACTGGCCGGTTAACTAAACGCTGGGTGGCCCCGGTTACTGTATGTCAGTTGAACAACTGGTTACGCGCTGCTTCAGTGATTGCGGCGACAGCGGGGTGTTTAATGCGGCGCTCGGCCGATATTGCATAAAAGCGTTCCTTGATCTCGGTGGAGCGACCAATGACGCGGACACCGTATTTCGCTACAACATCATTTTCAACGGCAGTGGGTGAGGTGAAAATACCGGCGCCAGCCTCGCCAAATGCTTTCATCAATGCGCGATCCTCGAATTCGGCAACCACCGCCGGTTTTATGCCTTCACTCTCGAACCACTGCTCCAGCATCGGTCTCAATGCACTGCTTTTGGTGGGCATCAGCATCGAAGCGCCATCCAGGGAGTGCGGAAAACCGGCTGCATACTTGCGCGCCGTCGACCGGGCTGCAAAAAAACTGATGCCGGATTCGCCCAGCAGGTGATTATAGGCGCGAATGTTCATGGTCGGACTCATCGGACTGTCGGCCAGCACCAGATCGAGCTTGTGTACCGACAAATCGGCGAGTAAATCGGCCAGCGGAGCCTCCTGACAGACCAGGTGCACGGATTCCTGCATGTCCAGTACTGGCTGCAGTACACGATAGGCGAGCAGTTTGGGCACAACCATTGCCACACCTACAGTCAGGGTCAGCGCTGCACCGGGAGTATGTCCCGCAAGGACATCCTGCAATTCGTTACCCAGGCGAAACATTTCATCGGCATAAGAAAACACAACGCGGCCGGTATCCGTCAACTTCAGGTTGCGGCCACTCTTTTTAAACAGTTCTGCATCGAGTTGTTCCTCGAGTTCGCGCAGTTGACCGCTAATAGTCTGCGGCGTGACATGAAGAATTTCCGCAGCGCGTGCTATGGTGCCGTTCGCAGCGACCGCCCAGAAATAGCGCAGGTGTTTGAAGTTCAGGTTGGACATAATAGTTTATGGAGCTCTGCTTGCTTTGTTAACGATACTATAGGCCAAACCCCTGCCAGGACATAGACTCATCGAACATGCAGCGAATCCGGTCAGCGGCGGTAATGGGGCGCTACGGCCTTCAACACCGCCTCTGTTGAGGGTACCAACGGCACCCTTTATATAACCGTTTACTACATGATTCACTCCTGAGCTGAATTTGTCACGCAGCAACAGGTGCCTGCTTCCCACGTTGTTTCTGTTCTGCCAGCCAGCGCTGGGCTTCCGCACGGCGTCTGCTGTTATCCAGCGCCATGCGCCTCAGTACGGTACGTGAGGCACGGTCGGCAGCCCGGTCAATAGCGATGTAGAGATCCGACTGGATGTCGTCTATGACGACGGGAAGAAGACCGTCAATACTGACTTTGATCAGGCAGCGTTTATCGACGCTGCCGCCTGGTCCATTCAGCTCAGACAGTATGATGTCTACCCGCCGCATTCGTCTGATTCCTTGCCCCAATAGACGCTGGAGACGTTTGTGTACCTGTCCGGCGATAGCGCTGGTCAGCGAAAAGCCTTTGCACTGAATGCTAATTTTCATGTTCATGTCCTCTGTGAGTGTCGTGATGCTTCGACCACAAGATTAGTTGTCCGGTGCCCTGGATGTAATTCGAGATGTGGCGGGAAATTATTCGAAAAAACCGAAGTTTCGGAATGAACAGACGATAAGCGAGCAGTTTGGGTGCGACCATGGCAACTATGACATTGAGCGTCAATGCTGTGCCGGAGTGCTTCGAATACAATAAGTCGAATTGGCGCGATGGCACAGTAAGGGTCCAGTAGTCCGACGGCTAAGGTAAAGACTCGACGCGAGTCACTTGACTATCGGTGAGACAAAGCCGCCGGGTTTTACCGCCAGCACAGCCGTCTGCATTTCACGCAGCACATCCTCCGCCGTATTACCGATAATCAGGCCAGGTATGCTTACCCGTCCGAGCGTTCCCATCACAATCAGGTCTGCCTCGCATTCCCTGGCGCAGGCGGTTATGACACGTGCCGGATGGCCTTTGCGCAAATGGATATTACCTTCGCCGCTGCTCAGCCCATAGGGCAGTAGCAGGGCATCGAGTGATCGCTGGTGGTGTTCTTTTCTGTCTTTGAGCATTGCCTCAACCTCATGCAGCGGGAGGCGGCCGCGACCGTGAGTCAGAATCGATTCGCCCGGCAGCTCCCACGCATGCACCACTTCAAGTTCCGCCTGCTCCCGAGCAGCCAGTGAGGTCGCCAGATCGAGAATCAGTCTTTGCAGGTCACCGGAGGCATCATCGAAGGGGTCCACAGCAGCCAGCACTTTTTTGTAGTCCCCGGTGCTGGTCGGCGCGTCGATCCATACCGGGCACGGACATTTGCGCAACAGGTGCATGTCGGTACTGCCAAAAAGAGCCACTGACAGCCCGGCACTATGTTCAGCCACCTTGATGACCAGGTCATGCTGATTGCGTTGTACCGCGCGGATGACTTCGATGAATGTGGTTCCTGTCGCTACCGTGGTATATACAGCGATACCTGCATCGTTATAGGGTCGCGTTATTGCCTCCAGTGATTCCAGGCGTTGTTCACGCAGCTGTTTATTGAAATCGATCCCGTAGCTACGGCGGAAGTAATCGGCAAGACCCGCATCGGGTGCGACATCCATGACGGTCAGGCGGGCTTTATTGGTTTTCGCGAGTGACACCGCACGCTGCAGAGCGGCCTGCAAGCTGTCATCGCGGTCGGCAATGAATAGAATGTTTTTAAAACGCTTCATTGTCTCTCTCCTGGACGGTGAGGTTTACGTCGTGCTGATAAAGACACTTAACAGCCAGCCACCAATGCCCAGCCAGAGGGCTCCTGTCAACGGGCGGCGAGCGGTATCGGTGTGGTGTTGCAGCCATGTCAGCCATGCAGCGGATTTCCGCTTATAAGCGGTATCAGCGAGCGCCCAGGCGGTTAGCCGCAAGTCGTTGCTGGTGCGCAGAGCCTGCAAAGCATGGCTGGACGCTGCGCGCATGCGTAAAGGCAAAGTTCGGGCGTGGGCGCGTTTGCGAGGGCCAATAAGGTATGGAGAAAGACCGGAGCCCAACAGGAGCACCGCTGTCCCCAGCAACAGCCCGAGTGAAACGGGGATGACGTTAATCATCAGGCGGTCGATATCGGTAAGCACGAAAGGCAGCACAGTGATCACCACAACGAGGCACAGCCAGGCAGAGACCGGCAATGCGGGAAGTGGCATGATTTTGCGCCGGCGCCTGGTCGACAGCAAAAACATGAACCGGACCATCAGCAGCGTTGTACCCAGAGTGGATATTGCCAGCAACGTAACCAGGACCGGCACTGATGGTGACAGGCTGCCACTGAGGGCTGACTTGGCCAGTGCGCCACTGGTCAGCGGTGCGCCGGCCAGTACAAAGGCAAGAAAGCCGAGCCCGAACAGCAGCGGCAATTGCAGACCACTGCGTTCAACCAGGCCGAGGCCGAGAAACAATGCTGTCTTCACCAGCGCGTGGTGAGTGGCGTAAATCAGCAGTGCTGTAATGATACCCGGCGCTGCCGAAGGAAAAGCCAGCGCGGCGCCCACACCGCTGGTCAGTACGCCCATCTTGCTGATACTGGAATAACCAAGCAAAAGACGTGGCCGCTGTTGCCGTAAGCCGGCGATTACGCCGAAGAAAATCGCGCCGGCACCAATCAGTATCAGTAACGTGCCCCAGCCGGCCGGTATGGTGTCACCGGGCGGCAAAAAACGTAACCAGCCCAGCAAGCCGGCCTTGATCATCACACCGCTGAAAACGGCGACCGCCGCCACCGGTGTGACGGCATAAGCCGGTGGCAGCCACCAGTGCAGCAGGGGCAGGGCCAGCTTGATGCCGAACCCGGCAATCAGCAGCAGGATGATGAGCGGCGAGCGTGGGATGTCCTCTATCGCGTCGAAGGTCAGCGCTCCACCGCTGCTTGTGGCCAGCAGGACAATAGCTGTAAACAGCATCAGCTCGCCGGCGATTGTCCAGGCCAGGTAAGTGCGCGCGGCACGCCTGGCACGGCGGGTCAATGAATGCGCGATCAGGCCAAAAGCCGACAGCCCCATCAGTGCAAAGCCGAAATAAAAACTCACCATGTCCTGGGCGACGATCAGGCCAAGATTGCCTGCCATGGCAAACAGGAAAAACACCCGGAATCGCCCGCTGTCGACATTGGTGTCCGGGCTCCCGGCGATATAGACAGCGGCAAGCAGCCAAAGCAGGCTACTGAAGCCAAGAAATACCCGGCCGGTCTCATCGATGCCGAGTTCGCTGCCCAATAGCAACCACGGCAGTGAAACCGCGGTACCGGCTGGTAACGCGACGACTGCAAGCAACGCCGGTATTGCTGCCAGTGGCAGCAACCAGCGTGCATACTGCTGCCTTGCCAGTGTGGCGAGCAGTAACGGCAGTAACCAGATCAGCAGCAACAGTGCGCTATTCACAAGCCGTACTCCCGTTGTGCAATCAGGTCGGCCCATTCGAGCGGGCTGTAAGGTGCGGCCGCGAACAGGCCGGCAGCCAGTGCCAGACCGGCGGTCACGACCGGCGGCCACAACAGGGTTCCAGCGGTTTCATGGCGGGCGGCGGGAATGTGCTCCGCCGGCCAGGCGGGCGCGGGCTGGCAGAACCAGGCGCGATACAATATCGGCAGGAAGTAGGCCGCGTTGAGCAGGCTGCTGGTGATCAATACCGGTATGACCCACCACGCCATGCCTGCTTCAATCGCACCCAGCCCCAGATACCACTTGCTGATGAAGCCCGCGATGGGTGGTATACCGATCATGCCCAGTGCGGCGACGCTGAACGCCAGGGTCGTCAGGGGCATGCGCCGGCCGACACCGTTCATCTCGCTGACCTTGTGAATGCCCAGAGTTTCCGCATAACCGCCAGCGGTAAAGAACAGGGTTATTTTCATAATCCCCTGGTGTACCAGGTGGACGATGCCGCCGATGGTGCCGACCGGGCCGAGGATAGCGGTGCCCAGCGCGATATAGGACACCTGGCTGATGGTGGAATAGGCGAGGCGTTTTTTCAGATTGTCCTGAGACAATGCCTTGACGGAACCGTAGATGATAGTGATGGCGGCGGCGATACCCAGACCGGTGAGTAGACCAAGCTGATCGGTGAAGTTGACACCGTAGACATCGTAGACCACGCGCACAATGCCAAATGCGCCGGCCTTTACTACCGCCACTGCATGCAAAAGCGCGCTGACCGGCGCCGGTGCAACCATCGCATGGGGCAGCCAGCCATGCAGTGGCACCAGTGCCGCCTTGACACCCAGGCCGATCATCAACAGCAGGAATATCACTTTGAGCTGCGGATGGTACTCGGTCGGCAAGCTGCTCAATGTCCCGCCTTCGACGAAGGCCGTTGGCCCGGCGATCACATACAACCAGACTGTGCCGGCCAACAACAATGCGCCGCCGATCAGGGTATAGGTCAGATAGATACGTGCGCCGCGCAGCGCGTCGGGCGTGCCACGGTGCGCGACCAGCGGGTAGGTGACCAGCGTCAACAATTCGTAGAAGACCACAAAGGTGAACAGGTTACCGGCCAGCGCCAGACCGACGGTGGCGGAGACACAAAGACTGAAGAAACCGAAGAAGCGGCTGCGGTGCGGCGAATGTTCCAGGTAACCGATGGCATAGACAGTGGTGACCAGCCAGAGAACCGTAGACAGCGTGACGAACAACACTGAAAGTGTATCGGCACGCAACACCAGATCCAGGCCGGGTGCGAGCGTCCAGCGGGTCTCGTAATTATGATCGTGAAACACCCCCCAGATCATTACGCCGACCAGTATCAGTTTGACTCCGGCACCGGCAAGATTAAGTAGTGTGCGGGTAACGTGACTGCCTTCTTTGAGGAAGAAGATCACCATCCCGGGCACCAGCGAGCTGGCCACGATCAACAATGGAAGCCAGGCATCGAAGTTCATGCGCTACTCCCCAGCAACTGCCACACCGGCGCACCAGCAAGCCCCAGTCCGATGACCGCTATGCCGGTCAGAATCAACGCCGGCCACTCTTCCCGGGCAACCGTGACGGCGCGTTGTGGATAGGCCTGGTTGCCGAAGGCGTGGCCGAGCACGCGAAACATGTAAGCTGCAGCCAGCAGCGAACCGGCAACTGTTATCAACACCCAAAACCACTGGCCGGTCGCGAAAGCTCCGCCGATTAACTGCCATTTGCCGAGAAAGGCGCCGCTGGGCGGCAGGCCAATCAGGGCGACACCGCCCAGTGCGATAGCGAATGTGGTCGCCGGCAGGCGCTGGGCGGTGCCGTCCAGTTCGCGAATCCGATCGTGTCCGGCACGTTGCTGGATAATGCCAATCGCCAGAAACAGACCGGCTTTGGCAAAGCCGTGGGTCAAGGCCAGTATTACCAGCCCGCCCAGCGCAGCATCGCGAGTCGGGCCGGGAGGCAAGGCCTGCAGCACCGGAAAGAACAGGAACAGGTAACCCAGCTGGGCGACGGTGGAATAGGCGGCGAGCAATTTGAGCCGCTCTGCGCGCAGCGCGCGCCAGGAACCCCACAGAATTGCACCGGCACCCAGGATACCGAGGATATTGCTGCTGGCCGGCGTCACCAGGTCCGCGAATACATCCAGCCAGAGACGCAGCACGAGGTAAAAAGCCGCCTTCACCACCAGGGCAGACAGTACCGCGCTGACCGGTGCCGGGGCGCTCGCGTGTGCCGGTGGTAACCAGAAATGCAGCGGGAACAGGGCGGTCTTCAACAGCAGACCGGCGGTCATTAATGCCAGTGCCACCCATGCCACCGGTCCTGGCGCAACCATGCCTGTCAGTGTTGCCAGATCCAGCGTGCCGTAGCCGGCATAGATCAGGCTTACACCGGCCAGAAACATCATCGAACCCAGCAGTCCCGCCTGCAGGTAACGCAGCGCCGCCTGTAATGCGGCAGTCTTGCCTCCGAGGGAGGCCAGTGCGACCGCGCTCAGGCCGAGCAGTTCCAGCGTGACATAGAGATTGAACAGGTCGCCGGACAGTAACAGCGCATTCAACGATGTCCACAACAATAGCCACAAGGGCCAGAAGCGTGCGCGCTCGTCGGCTTGCCTGAAATAGGTGCCGGCATAAACGCTGGTCGCCATGACCACCAGGGCTGTCATCAACAACAGCATTGTGGACAGGCCGTCGGCGCGCAGCGCGATACCGAGCCCGGCTGTCCAGCCACCGATCTCGTAGGTCAACTCGCCCTGTGTGCCCACCTGGTAGAGCAGCATGCCGGCAACGGAGGTGGTCGCCACGGCAGTGACGTAAACGAGTGCTGTCGCCTGGCGAGGCAGCAGGAGTGTCGCGACGGCACCGGTCAACGGTATCGCGACCAGCCAGATCAGCATATCAGTCATTATTCTGCTCCGCCGTCAGGCGTCGCGCCAGGGCCAGCGCCAGCGCAGTGGCGCTGACGGCAACCACAATCCCCGTCAACACCAGCGCCTGCGGGACTGGATCCGGTGCTACCCCGGGACCACGGTAGGCGACAGCAATCAGCATCAGGAAAACACCTGCCCCCATGATGTTGATGCCGATCACACGTTGTAGCAGTAAGGCGTGCAGCAATGCGGTGCGCAGCCCGAGCGCCACGATCAGGCAACCGGTGATGCCATACAGCCATTGTGCGGTCAGCATGGTCTTTTCTCCTCACTGGAATTGCGAGATTCAGTGATGGTGCCGGCGTCTTGTCCAGATCGTAATGTAGGCGTTACCGGTTGAAGCGTGCCGTGGAGTCTTTGTGACTGCGGACGACCGCCAAGGAACGCCAGCAACAGGGTTGCCGCGATTGCCAGCATGGCTGCGGTTTCGATCAGGAGAATAAGGCCACCGGCCCAGGCTGGCGGATAGCCCAGGAACGGGCGTCCCAGCACCAGCAGACTCAGTCCCACTAACAGGAACATGCCCACACCCGCGGCAATGACGATATGCAGTACGCGTTTCTGTGGTAAACCGACAGTGCGCTGGCCCGACAACCGCAGTACGACACCCGCGGCCGCGAGTATCGCCCCCGCCTGGAACGCGCCGCCTGGTGCGTGCGCGCCTACCCACAGCAGGTAGCCGGCAGTGAGAATGAGCACCGGGACCAGCCAGTGGGCAAGGCTGTCGAACACCGGGCCGGCCGATCGGTAGCCGGGTCTTGCCGGACCCAGAGCGAAGATTCCGAGTACCGCGGTCAGCAAGACCGCCAGTTCCAGTAGCGTATCGTAGGCACGGAAGTTCAGCAGCACTGCAGTGACCGGATTGCTGACCCCGCTGGTGGCGAGATTTTCCTGGACTGCCTGTGCCAGGGCATTGTTCGGTGCGCTGTCAAATGCGTGCGCCAGGGCCCATGAGAGTGTGGCCGCCAGTCCGACACACAATAGTATTACCACCGATTGAAGAATGACTTTCAGACCCGCATCATTGCCGCCGTGCACAGCCTTAGTCTCAGCGGTCAACGTTTGGCGTGGTTGTTCGCGCACTGCAGCCAGCAGCAACGCACCCGATAAACCGGCGCCAATGGCGGCTTCCGCAAGTGCTACGTCCGGTGCCATCAGGCGTCCCCAGGCCAGGGCCAGCACCAGGCCGAAAGCCATGAATAAAATGATGCTGCGGTGTGCATCGCGCGTTGTCAGGGCGGCCGCCGCGAGACTCAGCAACGACAGCACCAGCAAGATGTCGAAGACAAGTACCGCTGTTGTATTCAAGTCCGTGTCTCCCGACGGCGGGCATGTTGTGCGATCAGGTGTGCGCTGGCAGCGCTGGCAGCGAGTACGGCCAGCCAGATCAATGCCAGCTTGATGGCGATGAACAGGTCTTGTGCGTGCAGTGTCAGACCAGCGGTTAATAGCCCCAGGCCAAGGTTGTCAGCTTTGGTCAGGGCATGCAGTCGCGAATAGAGGTCCGGAAGGCGTAGCAGGCCGATACTGCCGGCCAGGTAGAAGCCCAGCCCCGACACAATCAGCAGGGATGACACAATATCAATCATTGCCGGTCTCACATTGCTTACCGGTGAAGGCGGCCGCAGCAACAGCCGCAAGCAGCGCCAATACCAGTGCAACATCGATCAGCGCAGTCTGTTTGAGTAGCAGGCCAAGTACCAGCAGCACCCCGACACCGGCGGTGCCGATCAGTTGCGCGGCAAGCATGCGATTACCTGCGTCCGGACCACGCACGACCCGCAGCAGTCCAAGAAACAGGGCGAGCATCAGGCCCACGGCGGCAACAGACAACAGCTCAGACATCGGTTATCTCCAGGGGTAAGTCGAACAGCCGGGCGACGGCCTGCTCGAGCCTGAGTAAATCCCCGGCCGGGTTTTCACCGGCATCGAGCAGGTGTAACTCCAATTCGTCGCCATCCAGACGCGCCGCCAGTGTGCCGGGTAACAGGCTGATACAGTTGATCAGCAGTGCTCGCGCCGAAGGGTCTTTCAGCCGCGGTCGGTAATGCGTGAACCCCGGCTGGATACGCAGTTTCGGTGCCAGTGTGCGGCGTGCGACATCAAGCCCGCCACGTACCGATTCGCGCAGGAACAGGGCGATGAAGCCCACCAGTCCCGCCAGAGAAATCCTGGGCAGCGAGGCGCGGCCGAGTCGTGCGCTTGCCATGGCGGCTAGCGCCACGGCGGGCAGTCCGATTATCCAGGCGCTCGTCTGGCCCCGGGTGATGACGTACCACAGCAACGCCAGTATTGCCGTTTTCGCCAGGATGCCAGGTACCGTCGCAACGGAGTTGGATGCCTTGTGACTGGTTTTGCTCACGCCGGAAGCAACTCAGGCATGTACATCCAGTCTTGGCGGTCGTGCAGGAGTCCGCACCGACGCGATCTTGCGTTGCCGGTTGCGTTCAGTCAGCGTGTATACCAACAATACAGCTGCAAAGCCAAGCAGAACGAATTTCAGACCAACAAGCCCGGCAACCAGGCCGTACAGTAATGAATTTATGGTGATCATTTTTATTACTCCTTTGCATCAGATATTGAGTCGGAACAAAAGTCCAGGCTGATACAAAATGTGATATCAGGCTGCACTGCGTACACCACAAGCACGATTGGCGGGTACGGCAATGTCCATCAGTTTCGGATCGTCGAGTTCGAGCCCGTTCATCAGTTCGATGTAGGCCTGCTTGTCACTGACTTGCAGCCGCGGGTTGTGGCGTTTTTCCTCGCCGATGGTGCTTACCGTCATGCCGTTATAGTCATGGGCCGGGTACACCAGCGTGTCCCCGGGCAATGTCAGCAGCTTGCCGAACAGGCTGTCATACTGGGCGGCAGGATCCCCGTTCTGAAAATCGGTGCGACCGGTCCCGCGGATAAGCAGTGTGTCACCGGTGAACACCCGGTCAGGCAATACGAAGCTGTAGGAGTCATCCGTGTGGCCGGGTGTGTAAACAATGTCCAGGTGCAAATTGTCTGCACACAGTTTTTCACCTTCATGGAAATGTACCGAGACGCACTCGGCGCGGGTCATCGTGCCCATGGCACTGGCGCAGCCAGTGTGGTTGCGTAGCGAATCCAGCGCAGTGACGTGATCGGCATGAATATGCGTATCCGCCGCCAATACCAGCTTTACATCCAGTTCTTCGAGCAGGCGTACGTACTGCGCTGTGTTCTCCAGCACCGGATCGATGAGCAGCGCTTCTCCGCCTCGCCGTTCGGCGAGCAGGTAGGTGTAGGTATGTGAGGTGTGATCGAACAGTTGACGAAAAATCATGGTGTCATCTCCTTACTGTGTAGTATTGATTCAGGCCTTAGCGGGTTGAGTGCAGTCGGTATTGCGATTCCAGGGCATATATGCGATCAGCTTGGCCATACCACACCAGCGGGTGGTACCGGCTAATATCAGGCCGACGCCAATCATTGCTGTGAGTGCAAAAAACAACTCATGCACGCTGAATCCCAGGAACACTTTCAGCACCAGCAGACTGCCGATGACGATCTGAACCTGGCGTTCAAGGCTCAACGCCGCGCCACAACGTTCTACCGGCAAGCCAAGTTGCTCCCAGTGCCGGGTTCCGCCTTCAATCAGGCTCACGTTGTCGAAGCCGGCCTGGTGCAGCCTTTCGGCTGCCTGCAGCGCGCGAGGACCCGCATGGCAGGCAATATAGAGCGTTTCTTCGCGGCCCAGCGAAGGCCGTTTGAATGCGTGTGCAAGCGCGTCCGCTGACAACGAATCGATCGGTATCAGCTGCGCGCCCGGAATGTGTCCGCTGCGGTATTCAGCGACGCTGCGTACATCCAGTACCGGGGCATATCGCCCCTTGCGTTTTACCTCGTGCAACTGTTGAGGGCTGATGGTCGAAAATTGAGTTGACATGTTTTGCTCCTGTTACAGTTCGGGTTCTGGTTCGAACGTGTAATTATCTTAGCGGCGCAGAAAGACTTATAAAATACGAAATGTATGATCAAAAACATCGAAATATACGATGTATATAATGGCGTGGTCAGGGTGCGATGAGCGTTAACTTCAGGGCAGGTGGTCGCCGTGATCTTGGTGATGAGTTCGTTTTGGAGCTGTTCTGATGCCCAGGCGGCGGGAACAACAATTGTCATAGCGTACAAAAGAAAGATAAAGGGGGAGGTAACATGCGCCTCCAGCTACCGAACTACGCAGGCGGCTTATGCTCTCATTTTGCGGTTTCGGGGCGCGTTCGGTTATACCCTTGTTTCAAGTGCCACCACGAAAGCCGTTGTGAGTGCGATCGACAATACTGAAAGAAGGTATTTAAGCGTCACGAAAACGGGTTCGCTGATTGTGTCTGACTTACCATGTAACAATTTCATGTTAAACCTCCACTATTCCAGTTTGCAAAGTTCCTGATGTATCTGAGCGTTATCGCCAGCGGGACTCAATGGGGTTGGTGCTCCGTATTGAATTTGGCCAGCCGAGATGCCGCGTTCGCCCGGGTTTCACTTTATATCTTTAAACCTGACTAAATAAGTCAGGTATTGCCAAGGGTATAATCTTGACTAAATTTGTCAAGTATTATTGTCCATACCGGAGAATAGCGGGCATATAGAGAAACGCCGCCCCGCATGAGCTCACCTTCTGTCCTGGACCAAGTGGCAGTAATTTCCATACCTTATTGTTTTTTAAAGAAGAAGGCGTGGTATATTGGGCAAATTCTGTGGATTTTTAATGGCAACGTACTGGAAATAACAAGCTATGAAAAACGTCAACGCCTTTGGGCACAAAACACTTGTCTGGGTTCAGGATCTGGGCCTGCTGATCATTGCGATGGCTACCATTATCGCTGTAGGTATCGAGGTCTCATCAATGATTGCAGCAAAGACGGTTACCCTGGCCGACCTGCTGCTGCTCTTCATCTACCTCGAAGTGCTGGCGATGGTGGCGATCTATCTTGAATCAGGAAAGCTGCCGGTTCGAATGCCTTTGTATATCGCGATCGTCGCACTTGCGCGCTATATGATTCTGGATATGAAGAGCCTGGATACCTGGAGAATGCTGGGGGTCGCGGGGGCGACCCTGCTGATTGCGTTGTCTGTTTTGTTGATTCGGTTTGGTCATGCACGATTCCCGTACGATAAAGCGGATGAAAGCTAAATACCGGTCGCGAGAGGTGAGGTCTGTCTCGATTTACTGTTGACAGCTATTGCTTCCCAATGGGTAATCGATCAAAGGCGAGCGCAAGCGCAATGCCATAGATTAGATGCTGGGCCAGGGACACAAAGGGTTGTATCCAGCTGAGATGGGCGCCGAATGCGCCTGCACCCGCCAGGGGCAACACCGAAAACCAAACCAATAGCGTAACCATCAACCCAAAGTACAAGCCTTTACGCCATGGACACCGCCCGGGAATAATCGGCTCCATAACGGCATATATCCAGCCCCATACAAGGCTTCCTACAATGAAATGCCACAGCCAGCCCGCGAATGGATGCGGTAAACCGGCATCAATTGCGAGGCCATCTGCGATCCCGTCCAGCAAGGTTATCGTGTCGAATTGAGGCAACCACTTTTTCGTGAGCATTAATGCAGACAAAATGCATGTGGCGACGAAACCCGCAGCTACTCCCCTAAACAACATTGCACTCAGTTTCACTGTCGTCTCCTGCAGCCGGCATTACTGCCAATACAGTTTTAAAATACCCTGCTCAGTAAGTGCAACGGTCCACTCGTGGATTTCCCTGATAGGATTCTGTTCTTCCATACGCTTAGCATAAGAGGCCGGGAGAAAATTATCCAATGGGTTTCGCAAACAGGGCCGGATCGTTGCCGGTCCGGCTATCGGTGGGACGCGTGCAAGGGGTGACGCTTAAGCTGAGCTGCAACAGTTGATTTTCGTGGAATGGTCAGCCTATGCTCTCGGGTAGACCCGTCGAGCCCGCCGGTACAGCGAACACTCCCGATGACAATTGTGCCCATGCAATACAGGACATCCACCCCGGTGATGGTCCTGCAAATTCTGTTTCTGTTAGTGACCACCCTGCTTTCATTCACGGACGTGGCTGCCGGCAACAGCAGCAACGACTGGCTGAAGCCGGCACGCGAGGCGCTTAACGTTGCCCGGCAGACACTGCAGTCGTTTGACCCGATCGAGGGTGACACCGAAGCGCTTGACCCCTGGGACCGGGTACTCGGCGAGATTCGGCTGAATGCCCAGAAGTGCGTGGACGCGCGGCTGGAGGCAATCGAGGGAATCAAGAGCGCAGTCAAGCCCGCGGATGATACCGGGCCCGGTGTTACCCCTGCACCCGCGCAGCAGGCAAACCAGCGGCTAGTCGATCTGGAGGCGGAGATGGCCGCCTGCAAGACCCTCCTGCTGGAGGCCCGGACGCTTGGCGATGACATTCGCTCGGCCAGGGATAACGTGCTGAAATTGCGGTTGCTCGGACGCGGCCCGGACATCTGGAACGTATCTCTGGCCAACCTGCAGCAGGCCAATACCCTGCCTGGCGCTGTGCACGCCTTCTTGCAGAATCGCCTGCAGGTGAAACGGTTGCGGACTAATAGCTGGATCCTCCTGGGGGTAGTGTCCTCGCTTGCGGTCACGCTGGGCCTGTGGTGGCGCCGCCGCTGGCGGCAGCACCTCATGCACGCGACAGCGGAGGGGGGGATCAGTGCGGGGCTGAGTGTATCGCTGCAGGCCTGCATCGCCAGGCGCCTGCCACTCCTCCTCGGCCTGGCTGCGGCTACTGCCACGCTGTTACTGGTCCTGCCGGTTGAACCTGTTCCGCTGGCTGTGGCGCTGCTTGTCAGCATCCTGGTGTACCTCGGCGGCCTGACGGTCAGCCAGGCCTTGCTCAACCCCTGTGCTCCAGCTACGCATTTTCTTGCAATGGAAGCGGCTTATGCCCGGGCCGTGTCCCGGCGCATCCATGGTCTCCTGTTCCTCGTGCTTGTCCTGATCGTGACCTTCAGTACCGGTATTCGTTCGGCCATGACAATGGAACACTGGTACCTGATTCGGGCGATGTTCTTTGCTGTGACCACCCTGCAGCTGGTGTGGCTGGTGTCTATCATGCGCAGCGCCCCCCGGCCCCTGGACAACCCGAAATTGCGCGGCATTATCGTGCTGCTGTTGCTGGCCGGTTTCGCCCTCGAGCTATTAGGATTCCGCAACTTCTCGTTGTACTTGTTCAAGGGCCTGCTCGGCACAGCTATGCTGGCGGTCGGTCTCTGGCTTCTCACCAGTCTGTTGCAGGATTTTTTCGACGGCGTAGACACGGGGCGCTATGCCTGGCAACTTCAGCTGCGTAACCGGTTGAGCCTGGATGATGGCGAACCGGTTCCCGGCCTGATCTGGCTGCGCCTGCTGACGGTAATGCTGATCTGGCTGGCGTTCGGTGTCACGGTCGTCGGTCTGTGGGGCTATTCGTACACTTTCTGGAGTCTGATCAGGCAGGGCATCACCGAAGGTTTTCAGCTTGGTCCGGTGCTTATCATCCCGATCAACTGGATGATCGGCCTTGTCGTTTTCTCTGTTCTGGTTACCCTGGTGCGCTGGATCCGCAACGAGGCCCTGCCGGGGTGGATAAGAAAATCCAGGATCGAGCGCGGCGCCCAGGAGGCGATCGTCACTATTACGGGCTACGTCGGCATCATCATCGCCGCGATCCTCGGTCTGTCTCTCGCCGGTTTCAGCTTCACCAACCTGGCCATTATCGCGGGTGCCCTTTCGGTGGGTATCGGTTTTGGCCTGCAGAACATCGTCAACAACTTTGTCTCCGGCCTCATCCTGCTGTTCGAACGTCCGATCCGCACCGGCGACTGGATAGTCGTCGGCAACACGGAGGGCTACGTGCGCAAGATCAGTATTCGCTCGACGCAGATCGAAACTTTTGACCGCGCGGATGTCATCGTGCCGAACTCGGAACTTATCTCTAACCAGGTTACCAACTGGATGCTACGGGATCCCTGGGGGAGGGTGATCGTCCCCATAGGGGTAGCCTACGGGTCGGATGTCGAAAAGGTCCGCGAGGTGTTGTTGCACGCCGCCAGGCAACACCCACTGGTGATCGCCGACGACACCAGGGTAAGCCCACCCAGAGTCCTGTTCCGTGGTTTCGGTGACAGCTCGCTGAATTTTGAAGTGCGCTTTTTCATCCGCAACGTAGACCAGCGCCTTGCCACGGTGAGCGAGCTCAATTTTGCGATTGAGAAGGGGCTGCGTGAGGCGGGTATCGAGATTCCGTTCCCGCAGCGCGACCTGCACCTGCGCAGCGTGGACTCGGGTATCGGCTTCGGGTCGCCGCAGGAGTAGGGGAGTAACGGGGCGCGTTGACCGCCCATAAACCGAACCTTCACAGGGGAGGTAAATGACTTACTTCACCAAACGCTACCACGCACCTGGCACTTTGCGGGGGCTTTGGTTCTGCGTGACAAGGTGGAGCGGTCGTCACTCAGGACTCTGCTGACAGACTACACGGACAGCGACTATAACGAACAGGTGTTAACCAGACCCGAGGAATGTTCGGCATACCTGGATCGCGAGACGGTCACCTGGATACACGTGCAGGGTGATGCCGAGCCAGACGCGATGCGTGCGTTGAGGAACGTCTTCGGTCTGCATCCACCGCCCGGTAACACTAGTGATCTCGAGTATTTTCAAGCAGTATGTTGATTTCTTCACTGGTGGCCTCGCTGTCTGGCGCCAATAGCAGCGTACTGCCGTCGTACAGATACATCAGCTGCAAGGACGTCGCCTTCCTGAAGCGATGTCCGGCCGACATCGCGCCGACGAAGTTGGGGTATTTGGTCGGTATGGTTTCATCGCGCACACGCACAGTGACTCGCAGGTCTACCCGGCCATCGGAGTTGAAATCGGACTTCATGAATCGATGTGGGAAAATACTGACCAGGCGTCGCGAGTTGCTCTGGCTATTGTCATACCACTCAAAAAGGTCATGCTGAATCGGTTTGGCGTCGCGCAAGCTTAACCATTTAAATTTACCACGCTGAATGCCTTGATCGACGCTGGACATGTTACAGGCCAACGAAATGGTTTTCCGGATGGTGCGGAAGCGTACGCACTCGTTGCTACGGAAGCCGGGCAGGTACAGTGTTCTGGACCACCCATTCTTGCCCTCCTCAAGCAGTATCGAGCCGCCACCATAGGTGGTTGCTGGTTCACATCCGCTGGCATCCACCAGTAATTCGCCGGTGTCGTGGTGGGTGAAGTTGCCCTTGATGGTATTGATGATGCGCAGACCCGCGGGACCTCCGGTAGTATAGGGAGGACAGGAGTCGCACGTCGGTATGCCATCGCGCACAATGACTTGTCCCGGCTCACAGATGCTCTGCAGCAGTTCGAGTTGACGGGCCACGGAAGCTTTTTCAATCCATATCGGTGCGAAACTGGAGCTCTCTGCGGCCCTGGCCTCGGGCAGTACGGAACAAAGACTGATAAAGCCGATAGAAACTATTGGAAGGATAGAGTGGAGTAGGGTAAGGGGCTCATGTATCGTCATGTTTGTCTGAATTCTCCGCTTGCGTCTGAACAGCGCCAGTATACCAGTCGTCAGTGCTGCCATTGCACCAGGCAAACTACATTGGTCTGTTGACCTGATATGTTGCTGTTTAACGGTGAAGCTACGTGCTGGTTGGAATTTCATCGGGTAATTTTGTCACAAGTCTACGTAACAGGATCGGTGCTAATGCTGTGGTCAACAAGCTCATCATCACCAGCGACACATAGACAGGTTGCTCGATGATGCCTTGGGTCAGCGCAAGCAAGGCTACAATTGCGCTGACTTCTCCGCGCGGAGTCATGCCGATGCCGACGACAAGTGCTTCTCTGTTGTCGAGGCCTGAAAAGCGCGCTGGCAAGCCACAACCTATGATTTTCGACAGAATTCCTGCCAGGGTTAATGCGACAAGAAATCCGATAATGTCTGGAGTTATGGCTCGGATGTCGACCAATACGCCCAGAGAAACAAAAAATATCGATGCGAAAATGATTCGCAGGTATTCGGCTCCTTCGCGGAATTGTTTTCCATAAGTCAGGTTAATGGTGCTCAAAGAAACACCGGCTATGAATGCGCCAACAATTGCTGACAAGCCCATGAGTTCGGCCAGCATTGCGTATAGAAAGGCAACCATCATTGTAAATATGAATACAAGCTCCGGGTACTGCCTGATCAGTGCTGACTGATCAATACGCTGTACTGCGCGTGTCATGAATACTTGTCCAATAAAGGCGCCAATAACGATAAAACCCAGTGCCTTTAAGGCAGTCCAGACCAAGGCGATGTGAGAGGTTTCCGGAGCGGAAAGCTGGTTGGCAAATGAAAGGGCAAGAAGTGCGAGAACGTCGTCGATAATGGCAGCACCTATTATGGCTTTCGCTGCATTTGTCTTGAGTTTTCCCAGTTCCTTCAAGGTGTCAGCGGTGATCGCTATACTGGTTGCGCTTAAGGCAACACCAACGATAGCGGCCCGATGGGTTTCGAAACCAAAAGCGGAAGCCAGGTAAAAACCCGAAACCCAGGGGACGAGCACGCCGAACAGGGCAATTACCAGGTATTCGAGCCGTGCTATATCTTTAAGCCTGAATTCAAGGCCAATAACAAATAGAAGTATCACCGCGCCCAGATGGCCGACGCTACTGATGAAATCGGTGTAGGTGATCCAGCCCAGCACGCTGGGACCAACAATCAACCCGACGACAATCTGGCCCACGACGGCCGGTTGACCCATGCGTGACGCGATTAGATACCCCGCCAGAGAGACAAACAGTAACAGGCTCATCTGGAATTCTATTGAAGCGGTGACGGCATGTATTTCCATGAGTGATCCTGTAACCGTTATTGACTAGCCGTTTTCATGATCGGGTTCATCATGCATGCCTGCCTGGCAGCAGTTCATGCGCATCCTTGTCTTTAATTCCAAAAACGCTGCGAAGATGGAGGTCGCGCTGCGGAAACGGAATTTCGATGCCGTATTCCCTGAGTTTGGTTTCGATTTCCCATAGATAGCCGGATTGCACGGCACCAGGCCGTTTTACGGCATCGGGATTCAGCCAGACAACGAGTTCGAAATTAAGACTGCTATCGCCGAATTCTACAAACCAGACCTGCGGGTGGCGGCCTTTCCTGTTCTTCAGGGTCCACGGGATCTGATCGGCGGCTTCCAGTACGGCCTTCCTGACAAGTTCCTTGTCTGTGCCGTAAGCTACTCCGAAGGGAATATGGGTGCGCCGATAGACCTCTCTAAGCGTCCAGTTAATCACTCGGCCACCCACGAATTCGGAGTTGGGTACTAGAATGTCAATATTGTCATTGGTTGTAATCAGGGTGCTGCGCATATTGATTTCCTTGACTTCGCCTGTAACCCCCGACTCCAGTTCCACAAAGTCGCCGACTTTAAGGCTTTTCTCGAACAATATGATCAGGCCGGCGACAAAGTTACTGATTAGCGTCTGCAGACCGAAACCGATACCAACACCCAGGGCGCTGGCAAACAGGGCAAACTTGGTGAAGTCTATACCGATTGACGAGAGACCGATGATGATACCGATGATCAGCACAACATAGTGGATCAGCCTGCCGAAGGTATAAAGCGAGCTTTCGCTAATTGCACCTTTTCGTTCCCCGATCCGCTTGATCGCACGCCGTATTCCCTTCGATAGCCATAAGGCGAGGGTGATAATCAGGATAACGCGCAATATCCCAAGTGTGGTTACCGGTGTTTCATTGATCTCGAACAGTGAGGCGCCCATGAGATTAATGGTCGTTGACCACGAATTGGCAAAGGTCTCTTCTGTGTCTTTCAGGCTTCGGTTAAACCAGCCTTCTTGCTCGTGAAGTCGCTCCTCGAGTAGCTGCGCAATAAATTGCGTGGATTCCATTTGCTTGTCCAGCATACGGAGTAGCTGATCGGTTTTATCAATAAGCGAAGCAGTCTTTTTTTGCAGGCGCAGCATGTCACCGGAAGTGGTATTTTTACTGTCTCCGGTTGGTGGTGCTGCATTACGGATTCTCTGGGTTACCCGTTGCCAGCGGGCGCGTTGCTCGGCTAAACGATCGTGTAGCTCCTCACTGTCGGAAAGAACTTTCCTTGCGGTTTCTCCATCTTTGGCAACATCCAGGTTCAGTATGCCATGCAGAGCCGATACCAGGCTCGTCTGTATGATTATGGACTCATTCAAACCGATTTCCACGTCATAAGTCACGCCGGTCAGCACTGTATGTTGAGTCTTGATAAAATCCAGCGCAGCGTCACCGGTCAACGAGTCAGAAGGCTTTTTGCGTTGTCCACGTTCGCCCGAGCTTTTAATACTGGCGTCAGCCTGCTCGCCACGGGTTTGCCATTCGGTGAGTTCTGACTCTGAAATCGTGAGGTTAGCGGGAATGGATTCCAGTTCCGTCTGCAGCCGCGCTTCCTGTTCCCGTGCCTGTGCGAACGCTGATTTTCGTGTTTCGAGTTCGATTTTTCTTATTTCAAGGTGGATGCGCCCGTATATGAGTTCCAGCCCCTTTAAGAGCTTGTCAGGTTGGTTCTTCTTTATTTCCAGATACTGGCTGCGGAGCCGGGACTGCTGCCTGCGTTCTTCATTGGTAACGGCACTCAGCCAGGTGGTTTCCTCTTGCTCGGTTTCTACCTTGAGCTTCGCCGCACGCAAGTCTGAATGCCGCGCAAGCGCTTCGGTCAGACTGTAAACCGTCTTCGCAGCTGTGGCAGGTGTTGATGGGGGTTGCGGGGTGGTTTGAAGTTCGTAAAAGTGGTTTAGGTCTGCGCGAATATCTGCGGCCAGCTGTCCGTATTCATATTGTAGTGCCGCTTCAGTTGATGCCGAAACCGTATCGATGTGTGTGCTGAACTCGTCGACCCGGGTTCGTAATTCTTGGTCAGACAGCTTCTCCCCTGGCACGAAGTATGACCACCAATCGGCGGCAAGATTAGCCGGGTCAGGTGCAGGAGTGTTAGAAACAGCATGACTTTCACCTCCGATGATCAGCGCATAGATGATCAGTAAATGCCTGAATGCCATCATAACCAGCGTTTCCTTTTGAATAAGAACAATAAGACTATGGCTATGCTTCCCATTAAGCTGAGCAAGATGAAATAGCCGGATTTCGAGTGCAGCTCCGGCATGTTTTCAAAATTCATTCCATAAATGCCAGCCAGGAAACTAAGCGGAACGAATATGGCCATGATTACTGTCAGTACCTTCATGATTTGATTTAGTCGGTGCGAGGCAACGGACAGGTAGCCGTCAGCGAGATCAGATGCCAGCTCGTAATAAAGCAACGTCAGGCTGACGGCGCGTTCCTGGTGTTCATGAAGGTCGTTAATTTCGTGACTTAGTGCCTGTGATACTGCTGGAAATTGTTTGTCTCTTAGTTCCCGGAATATTTGTTCGTGGTAAAGAAATACACGCCGGAATTTTTTTAACTGGGTTTTGTAGTTTAAGAGTTCCGCCAGGATGCTATCTGCAGGATGTTCCATAACCTCGCGCTCCAGTTCTTCCAGGCGCGGTTCCAGAGACAGCAATTTACCAAGATAATGATCTACTGCAATACGGCAAAGGCGAATCGCGAGGTTGTCGCACCCTTGCGCAAAAAAATCATGATTCTGCTGAATCTCCTCGGCCAGCAGCCGGGCAGCGACAGATTCACCCGAACTCCGGGTCACCAGAAACCGTTCGCCGATAAACAGGGCCAGCTGCTCTGTTGCGAAATGAATTTCTGTGGAATCGGCAGCCAACTCCTTTAGAAGTAGAAAGGTGTTGTTCTCGAAAGCTTCCAGTTTTGGAGGGTGCCGGTTACGCATGGCATCCTTGATGGCCAGCGGGTGCAGTCCAAACGTCGCCTGGAGAAACTGTTTTTCAAGGTCCTCGTTCCGCCCGATAAAATTAAGCCAAATGCTGGCATCCGCATTGTCGCGCCAATCGTTGAGCAGTTCTTCGTTGCCGATCTTCAGTTGGCGACTAGATTTGTCGAAATAATAGATTTCATACAATTGCATTTATATCCCCGGTAATCAGCATGCGGTTCTATCAAATGAGCGATAGTCGGGATCTGACGACTATGGTCCCTATCCGAGAGCAAAGATTCTGTGCGTCATCTTTTTAGCCTCCATCGAATAAGGCCTGGTCGGTGCCATTGATAAGAGATTCGACTCCGGATCCGTATGGAAAGTCACAGAACCGGAAAACCAGCCGACTTGACGGTCATTCGGCCTATCCACCTAGACCGGGTCTGGTTTAAGAATGTCACGATTGTGACTTTTCCATAAGCCCGACTGTCGAATCTTCATATCCCTGAAGAGTAAGTGGATCGTGATGTCTGCTACAAGTTCGAACATTATAGCTATTATGCTTTTACTCGCCACAAACGCATTCTTTGTTGCGGCAAAATTTGCCCTGGTCAAGGCTCGTGGTATCCGTCTGGAGACGAACGCGGTTAATGGAAGCGTCGCTGCACGGTTGAGTTTGCAAATACAAAGCAAACTGGAGGACTACCTGGCAGCCTGTCAGCTTGGGATCACCATGGCATCTCTCGGTCTGGGCTGGGTCGGTGGCTCCGCGGTCGCTAAAATCCTGGAGCCAGCATTCGTTCAGGCGGGTATACCCCAGCCGGCGCTGCACACCGCAGTATTTATTGCAGGGTTACTGGTATTTTCGTCTATGCATATCATTTTCGGCGAGCAGGTTCCCAGGACACTGGCGATACGCAGCGCAGAGCGTGTTTCTGTATGGGTGGCTTACCCGTTGCATTTTGTCTATGTGCTTGGCTATCCGCTGAACTGGTTGCTTGGCGTGTCGTCGAGCTTTGTAGCGTTCCTGTTCAAGGTAGAAGAAACTTCACGTGAAGATATATTCAGCGGTGAGACCGGGGAGGACAAGGCGACCATGCTCAGAAACACGCTTGAGTTCGACCAGCGTCGGGTTGGGCGTGTGATGATTCCTTATGGTGCTGTGAAATTCCTGGATATCAGTGGTTCTGCGGCCAGGAATCTGGCGGTTATTTGCGATAGCTGTCACTCACGTTTTCCGGTCACTGATTCAGCAGATAATGACGCGGTCGTCGGTATTGTGTTCGTGAAGGATCTGTATATTGCCGGGCTGATTGGTGATGCACAGCCATGGCGAGATCTCACAGATTTCTGTCATACACCGCTGCTGGTGCCGGAGAGTCAGAAAGTGGCTTTCCTCTTCGAGCGTATGCGCGAGTACCAGACTCACATGGCATTAGTGGTCAACGAGCATGGTGGCCTGGCCGGTATCGTAACGCTGGAAGATCTGATCGAGGAAATCGTGGGGGATATTCGCGATGAGACTGATCCCGATGCTCAGGCAGCCGTTATTGTTGAGCTTGATCCGGGGCGGTGGATAGCGGATGGGCTCGCCCCGCTGGCGGAGATTGAACGCGCGATTGCCATAAACATTCCTGATGAAGTCGATGCCAATACGCTGTCCGGGCTGTTCATGTTTCGGCTTTCGCGTATGCCTGAAGTAGGCGACTGGATTGAGGAAGGGGATTTCCGGCTGATTGTCAGATCGCTGGATGGTAATCAAGTTGGTCAGGTCGGTATTGAAAGGATCTTCGATCCAGGCGACCTTGAGCCGCTGGACGCCTGGTAAACGCAGCGTGTCGCCCGGGACATGCCGGTTCTGCCGTCAAGAGAAGTTTTCGTCGGTGTCAGCGAGGGTAAAGGGGATCTCGCTCGCAAACAGCTGCAAAACCTGTTTAATAAGCCTGGACTTGGCACTCCGCAGCGGAAAGACTGCGTACACATGGCGACGTATGGTTGGTGCATCGGCTACGAGATACAAATCTCCGGATTTCAGACTCTCGGCGACTAACGGCACTGGAAGAAAAGCGAAACCACCAAGTTCGAGTAAGTGCGCAAATGCCATTTTTGCATGCGAGACCCGGATCCGGGGTTCCGGTGCATCGGGAAACATACGGCGGTGATCCAGTGCGTGTGCCAGGCCCCAATCCACCATCAGGTAGTCGGCAGCCAGGGCTTCTTCTGCCGGTGTGTCGGGCTGGTTACCTACCATCACCAGTTCAATGGCAGCAACCTCCTCGATCTGGAGCACATCAAGCTGGGCGGGTTCGAGCATGAAACCGAGGTCAATCACTCCATCCAGCAGTCGACGGGTCAGCACTTCAGGTGAATGCGATTCAGCAATAATCGCCAGCTCGGGAAGATTACGACGCAATCGATGAAACCAGTCCTGAAGTACAACGTCCCACAGCCGCAGGCTGCCGCCAATACTGATCTGTTGCATGGCACCCCCCATGGCAACGTCCTGACGGGCTTTCCGCCATTCCGCGATCAACAGGTTTGCATGCCGTTGCAGCCGGTTTCCTTCAGGCGTCAGGCGGATATCACGACGCAACCGGTCGAACAGCCGCACCCCGAGAATCGATTCCAGTTGCTTGATTCGGGCGCTGACTGCTGCCTGGGTGAGATTGAGCGCATCGGCTGCCTCACCAAAGTGCCTGGTTCGGTTAACTTCAAGGAAAGTGCGTAATAGTTCCAGATCCATTGTTTCATGATAAAAAATATTTGTATAAACGACAATAAAAATTAGTTGGATTTGTTGATCAGCTGCTATGTAAAGTGCGAACGCCACGATGAAGATGGACTTTGTTGCCTTGGCCGAAACAGGAGGTGATCAATGCGCGACGCATGCGAAAATAACAAAAAGGCTAATAAAATCAGTGATAAACATATGCTGACCCAAATGAGCGATGATGCACTGATAGGTGTTATTCAGAAGCGGGGCATCGGCTGGAAGCTTGCGTGCAACCTCTTGTTGCAGAGGTATCGTCCATGGGTTTTCAGCTTTTGCCTGATTCGCCTGCGCAATCCTCAGGATGCCCAGGACGTAACACAGGACGTGATATTGCGTGTTTACACGGCTCTCCGCCGGTTTGAAGGTCGGTCGTCGTTCAAAACATGGTTACATGCGGTTGCTGAGAATCAGGTAAGGACCTTTATCGTCCGTCGTGCGCGCTATGTTCAGGTCGAGCATATTGAAGCAATGATTGAATCGCATCTGCACGTATATTCGGTTCAGGACGAACACGAGGATTCCAGCGATGAAGTTAGACTCGTCCTGAAACGGGTGTCACCCCAGGCGCGGGAAGTGCTCCGCCTGCGCTTCGCTTTCGACTGTTCACTTGAGGAGATCGCAGGCACACTCGGGATCAGCCTGAGCGCTGCGAAAATGCGTCTCTACAGGGCGCTCGATCAATTCAAGGCGCACTACATCCTTGCGGAGCAGGAACAGGCATTGGCTGCATAGCAATTGTACCGGTAGATTGCGTATATTGTCTGTTGCGTCAGTTGATATGCCGCTATCGTCACGCCAGTAACGCTGGGGAATGTAACACGGGATATCGAGCTGACGCTTACTAACAGCGACAAGATGCGATTCCGTATGCTTTTGGGCCGGCCTGCCTCGCACGGCCGCTTCCTGGTGGATCCTTTGAACTACTGCCTGATCGGCAAACGTGACTAAAAGCGCTGGTGGTTAGTCTAATACCCATCACTCCCACAATGTACCCGGTTCGGTGTTTGCGGTGTCAAACTCGCAGATGAAATAACGTGTTCTATGTTGAACCATTCGAGTACCAGGGAAAGCAATGGGTGCGGTTTCGTGTCCATCCGCAGCAAGGAGATAGCGAAACCGTTGTTGAGTGTGAAGCACCGGTGAAGGATTGACGTATGGTGACTGACTCCGGGAGCGATGGAATGGCAAGCAGAAGTAACGCTTACAGACCGGGACAGTATGAAGTTTCGTAAAAATCAAAACGCTAAAATGAGGCTGATATACCAATGAGAATCGCAATCCTTTCA
>JBHPFC010000029.1:0-31232 GCA_042576405.1 Pseudomonadota bacterium
GTGTAGCGCCGCTGGAACTAAAGCTGCCTGTGCAGCTACGTCAGCCGGTACTCGCCGTAGGGGGGCACATGAAGAACACGGTCTGCCTGGCATGGGATGACCGCGCCGTGGTCTCGCCACATATCGGTGATATGGGAACAGCGCGCAGCCTGGAAGTATTTGAACAGCTTTGTGGCGATTTACAGAGGCTCTATAAAGTCAGGGCAGAGGCTTTGGCCTGTGACATGCATCCGGGCTACGTAACATCACACTGGGCACAGCGGCAAGGGTTGCCGGTTACCGAAGTGCAGCACCACGCGGCGCACGCTTCTGCCCTGGTTGCGGAGGCGGGTGACTGGAGTGCCGATCATCACCTGGTATTCACCTGGGATGGTGTTGGCTACGGTGACGACAGTATGCTCTGGGGTGGTGAAACCCTGTACGGCCGTCCGGGTAGTTGGCAGCGGGTAGCTACCCTGAGGCCATTACGATTGCCAGGCGGAGACAAGGCTTCGCGCGAGCCATGGCGCAGTGCGGTTGCGGCCGCCTGGGATACCGGCGAAGAAGAGGTTGCTGATCGAATTATCATGGCGGCGCTGGGCGCCGATGCTGCAAAACTGGGTCCGTTGCTGCATCAGGCATGGCAGAAACAATTGAATGCGCCACTCACCAGTGCCGCGGGCCGTTTGTTTGATGCGGCTGCCGCATTGACCGGTGTCTGTTTGAATGCGAGTTATGAAGGGCAGGGTCCGATGCAGCTCGAGTCCGTTGCCGGCACGTCGATTAACCCGGTTGCCATGCCTCTGGTCGCACGGCAGGATGGTGTGTTGGAGGCTGACTGGCGGCCATTGATCAGTCACTTGATGAAGGTCAATGAACCCGTTGATGAAAGTGCTGCACGCTTTCATGAGTCATTGGCTGAATGCCTGTATCAGCAGGTGCTTGAGATCAGTCGTCAGCGCCCGGTCGATGCTGTGGGTTTGTGTGGTGGTGTATTTCAGAATCGACGTTTGACCGAGGCCTGTGTGCAGCGTCTCGAATCTCATGGCATTCAGGTGATTTTAGGTGAGCAGCTGCCGGTGAATGACGCCGGATTGAGTTTCGGGCAGGTAGTGGAGTTTGCTGCTAGTACTCCTTCAACATGATATTGCCGGGTTCAGAGCCACACAGCCACGTCAGTGCAAGGCGCGGCTCGCCGGCAATGGTTGCCCCCCTTGCCAAGAGTCGCAACGCGGCAATGGCGTGGCTGTGCGGCTCCCTTCGGGCAAGGCGATAAGCGGCCATCTGCGGTGTTGCTTGCCCTTGAGGTAGAATGGCTACCCCGGCGGGCAAGCGCCTTGCAGCTGACCGCTTCTCGCCTTGCTGAACCCGGCAATATCGTGTTGAAGGAGTACTGGCTAACTTTCGAGGATCTATGCAGGACAAACATATATCACTGGCGCACGGTAATGGTGGACGCTACATGCGCGAGTTGATCGCGGACGTATTCGCCAGGCATCTTGCCAATCCCGATCTCGATATCGGGCTTGATGCAGTACCGCTGTCGCTTGCCGAAGGTGAAGTTATGTTCACTACCGATGGTTTTACCGTCCAGCCGCTGGAATTTCCCGGCGGTAATATCGGCTCGCTGGCGGTACACGGCACCACCAATGACCTCGCTGTCGCGGGAGCTGAACCGCTCTACCTGAGTCTTAATGCCTTTATAGAGGAAGGTATGGAGATCGAAACCCTTGATCGTATCGTCGCCAGCCTGGCTGAGACGGCAAATGAAGTCGGTGTCCGGGTAGTGGCAGGAGATACCAAGGTGCTGCGCCGTGGTGAAGGTGGTGGCTTGTACCTGGCGACAACCGGTGTTGGAGTGCGTCAGTCTGACAGTCAGCTGGGCTTCGACGGTATAATTGATGGTGACCGAATACTGGTGAGTGGGCCGGTGGGTGACCATGGTATCGCTGTGCTGCTGGCACGCGAGCAGTTTGGTTTGCGCGGCGATGTATTTTCTGACGCCGCGAGTGTCCTGCCTTTCACGCGCGCAGCGCTGGCGCATGACGGGTTACGCTTTATGCGCGATCCAACCCGTGGCGGGCTCGCTACTGTCTGTCACGAAATCAGTCAACACACCGGTCTTGGTATACGTATGCAGCAACCGGATGTACCGGTTCGTGATGCCGTGCAATCTGTGTGCGAGATGCTGGGTTACGACCCGTTTTACCTCGCTTGCGAAGGTCGGGTCGTCGCGGTGATCAGCGATGCCCAGGCGGATGCGCTGCTCGCAGACTGGCGCCGCCTGCCGCAGGGTGATGAAGCTGCGATCATCGGTACGGTGCATGCCCAAACCGATAAGGTTTTGCTGGTCACTGAACTGGGTGGTGAACGAATACTCGACGAACTAGAGGATGACCCTTTGCCAAGGATCTGTTGATGCGTGGGATCTTCAAGCGACCGGTAGCACTTGCCTTGATGCTGCTCGTGATTTCGAGCGGCGCCTTTGCGGTTGCGGGCCCCGCTTCCCACGGAGATCCCATTGCCCCGGTAGTTCTCGGCGTGACGGGCTTGCTGTTCGTCGCGCTGCTGGGCCGGTTCAGCGCCCGTAAAATGGGCCTGCCCTCGGTGATGGGTGAGCTGACCATCGGCATTATCGTCGGTAACCTCGCACTGTTCTTCCAGTTTGAACTTATCCTCGTGCTGCGCGAGGGGCTTCATGTGTTCGATACGCTGCAGAATTTTCTGCAGCAGGCGCAGCCGGAAAAGGCGCTTTGTAACGGCCTGGTTGAGGACAGGGATCGCTGGATCATAGACCTGCTGGGTGGACCTCACGGTAACGAGCTATTGCAGATCGCCCATACCGTTGATGTCTTTTCCAGGTACGGCATCATTTTCATGTTGTTCCTGGTCGGGCTGGATACAAATATAGGGGAAATGCTTAAGGTCGGGGGCGATTCTGTACGCGTTGCGCTGATTGGCGTTATTGTACCGTTCATCCTTGGTGTAGCAGCCAGTTATGCTTTTACATCCGATGCATCACTGCATACCTCCCTGTTTCTTGGTGCGGCACTCAGTGCTACCAGTGTCGGGATAACGGTGCGAGTATTAAATGATCTCAACCTCGGGCAGTCGCGTCTTGTGAGCACGGTTCTCGGCGCCGCTGTACTGGATGACATCCTCGGATTGCTTATGCTGGCGGTGGTGAGTGGTATCGTTGTATCGGGAAATATCGAGCTTGGGCAAATTGCCAGGGTGATTCTGCTTGCCATGATGTTTCTCGGTGGCGCAATTTATCTCGGACCTTACTTCCTGCGTTTGATTATTCGCCTGATGCGACACCTGGACCTGGTGGAGGCGAAGATGTTCGTCTCCTACATGTTTGTCATGGTGCTCGCATGGCTGGCCAATCTGTCGGGTCTGGCGACTATTATCGGAGCCTTTACCGCCGGTCTGATTCTGCATGATGCTTATTTTAAATACTGGGGGGATCATGCCCGCCACCGAGTGAGTATCCGTGATCTCATCATGCCGCTTGAGGTTATCCTGGTGCCGATTTTCTTTGTACTAATGGGGCTGCAGGTCAAGCTGGAATCTTTTCTCGACTGGCATGTGGTCAGTCTGGCGTCAGGCCTGCTGGCGGCGGCTATTCTCGGCAAACTGGTCTGTGGCCTGGGTGTGGGGAGGTCGACGAACCGCCTGGCCATCGGTTTCGGCATGCTGCCACGCGGTGAAGTAGGGCTTATCTTTGCGGCTATCGGGAGAAGTCTCGGGGTTGTCAGTGATGCGTTGTTTTCGTCCCTGGTCCTGGTGGTGATTGCCACCACACTACTGGCCCCACCCCTGCTCAAGTTCGCACTCAGAAACGAAGCGCGTACAACATGAACGCTTTTTGATCAGGCAAAATTCGCGTAACATTATGTAATATATGTAAAACATAAAGAATTTGCCGTGCCTGGCGCTTGGCGGTTGCCAGCAGATGTCGTAGTTCAACTGCTGTGGTTGGTAGCGCGCATAAAAGTGCTGCGTCGCGGACTACATTTCATCCCCACAGTCTGCTACACTGCGCGGGTTTTCAGACGCCATCATGCGATTGTTTTCGGGTGGCGTGTATTAGAGTGGGCCTTAGGCCCATTTTTTATTTTTGGTGAAAGTGAATGCCGCGCGAATCGGTTGAATTGCGCAAGCTCCTGGAGCCTGCGGTAACGGCCCTGGGCTACGAGCTGGTGGGTGTTGAGTTCCTGCATGGCAAGACGGGTGTGTTGCGCATCTATATAGATAGTGCCGAGGGTATTAGCGTTGGTGACTGCCAGGCTGTGAGTCACCAGGTGAGCGGCATCCTTGAAGTAGAGGATCCGATTCGAGGGCAATACTCGCTGGAAGTGTCGTCTCCCGGACTGGATCGACCGCTGTATCAGGCTCGCGATTTTGAACGTTTTGCCGGTCACCAGGTGACCTTGCGCTTGCTGGCACCAGTCGCCGGGCAACGCAAATTCAAGGGTGTGCTGGGTGGCTTGAGAGATGGCCAGGTCGTCATTGAGATGGACGAGGAAGAACTGGTGGTTGCTCTGGACGAGATCGATCAGGCACGACTGGTTCCGGACTACAAATCGCATCGCGTGGAGGGTGCGTAAATGAGCAAAGAAATTCTGATGGTTGTAGATGCAGTATCTAACGAGAAAGGTGTGGACAGGGAAGTGATTTTCTCTGCTATCGAGACTGCACTGGCATCGGCTACCAAGAAGCGGCATCAATATGATATCGATGCTCGAGTTGCTATCGATCGCGAAACAGGTGATTACGATACGTTCCGCCGCTGGGTGGTGGTCAATGAGCACCCCGAGTCGGAAGACGACGAAGAGGGTGGTTATCGCTATCCAACGCGGCAGCTTCTGCTGGAAGCGGCGCGCTTTGATGATCCCGAAATCCAGGTCGGTGATTATGTCGAAGAGCAGATAGAGTCTGTTGATTTCGGGCGTATTGGCGCGCAAACGGCAAAACAGGTGATCGTGCAGAAAGTGCGTGAAGCCGAACGTGCCCAGGTCGTTGAAGCCTACAACGATCGTATTGGCGAGCTGGTAACCGGTATCGTCAAGCGTGTTGAGCGCGGAAATGTTTACCTTGATCTTGGCGGTAACGCCGAGGCAATTATTTATCGGGAAGAAATGATCCCGCGTGAAGCCGTGCGTCCCGGTGACCGTTTGCGTGGTTATCTTCACGACGTGCGTACAGAGCAACGTGGTCCACAGCTTTTCGTCAGCCGTGTAGCCCCGGAATTTCTTGTCGAGTTGTTCAAGCTGGAAGTGCCTGAAGTCGGCCAGGAGCTTATCGATATTCTGGGTGCGGCACGCGACCCCGGTCTGCGCGCCAAGATTGCAGTCAGATCCAACGATCCGCGTATCGATCCTGTCGGTGCCTGTGTTGGCATGCGTGGTTCACGCGTGCAGACCGTGTCCACCGAACTCGCTGGTGAACGCGTAGACATTATTCTTTGGGATGAAAATCCGGCGCAGTTTGTTATCAACGCCATGTCGCCTGCTGAAGTGGTCTCTATCGTTGTCGATGAGGATCGCAACAGCATGGATGTTGCCGTAACCACCGAACAGCTTTCGCAGGCGATTGGCCGCGGTGGTCAGAATGTTCGCCTTGCGTCCCAGCTGACGGGCTGGGAGCTGAACGTCATGGACGAGCAGCAGGCGGCAGAGAAGTCCGATGAAGAAACGCAGAAACTTCAGAAACTGTTTATGGATGATCTGGATGTCGATGAAGAGGTCGCTGTCATCCTGGTTCAGGAAGGTTTCTCCTCGGTGGAAGAAATCGCCTATGTGCCGAACAGCGAACTAATGCAGATCGAGGAATTTGAAGAAGATATCGTCGAGGAACTGCGCGGGCGCGCCCGTGATGTGTTGCTGACACGCGCTATCGTCAATGAAGAGGGCGTCAGTGGTAAAGAGCCGGCGCAGGACCTGTTGGAAATGGACGGTATGGATGAAGACCTGGCCTTTTCTTTGGCAGCCAAAGGCATTGTGACTATGGAAGACCTCGCAGAGCAGGCGATCGACGATCTGATGGAGATTGACGGCATGGATGAAGAGCGTGCCGGCAAGCTGATTATGACTGCGCGCGCCCCCTGGTTTGCGGAAGAAGAACAAGGCTGAGTCGAGGAGACGCCTGAACGATGACGGATGTAACGGTACGACAGTTTGCAGATGTGGTGGGTTTACCTGTTGATCGCCTGTTGGCGCAACTGGGTGAGGCTGGCCTGAGCATATCGGATGCGGATGCCACCATCTCTGACAAAGAAAAAATGCAGCTGCTCAGTTTCCTGCGCAAAAGTCACGGGAAAACCGAAGTGCTCGGTAGTGGAACCCAGCCAAAGAAAGTGACGCTGAGGCGCAAATCACACAGTGAACTGAGAACGACTGCTTCCGCGCGTGGCAGTACTGCCAGGACCGTTAGTGTCGAGGTGCGGAAAAAGCGGACCTACGTCAAACGTGCTGAACTGGTTGCCGAGGAAGAGGAGCGTTTAAAGCAGGAAGCTGATGAAAAGGCTCAGTTGCTTGCAGAACGCGAAGCCAGTCAAAAAGCTGAGCAGGATGCCTTGCGTCGTGCCGAGGAAGAAGCCTCGCGCCGCGTCGAGGAAGAACGCAAGCGCTCGGAAGAATCCAGGCGCAAGCAGGACGAGGCTGCCAGCCAGAAGGCCGAGGAAGAACGTCTGAAGGCTGCCGAGCAGGCTCAGGCGCAGACGCGTGCCGAACAGGAAGCGCGACAGCAGAAAGCCGAAAATGAACGCAAGACCAAACGCCACGAAGCCGGTGACCGTCACACCAAGTACGGTCGACAGGAACTCCATGTTGCCGATGGCAAGGGTGGTCGTCGCAAGAAGAAGAAGCCAAGACGTGCCAGTAGCTCGATCCGTACCAGTGGTGAACACGGATTCGAGAAACCGACTGCACCCGTCGTGCACGAAGTAGAAATCCCGGAAGCCATTACTGTGTCTGAACTGGCACAAAAGATGTCTATAAAGGGTGCCGAGCTGGTCAAGTCGCTGATGAAAATGGGCGTCATGGCGACGATCAACCAGAGTCTCGATCAGGATACTGCGACTCTGTTGGTGGAGGAGCTGGGACACGTTGTCAAACTGGTCAGCGACGACAGTCTGGAAACCCAGTTTGATGAGCTCGCTGCGCAGGTTGTGTCTGGCGAACAAGTGCCGCGACCTCCAGTCGTGACTATTATGGGTCACGTTGACCATGGCAAAACCTCGTTACTCGACTATATTCGCAGTACACGTGTGGCTTCCGGTGAGGCGGGTGGTATTACCCAGCACATTGGTGCCTACCATGTTGATACTGACAAGGGCACTATCAGCTTCCTGGATACACCGGGCCACGCCGCGTTTACAGCCATGCGTGCCCGCGGTGCAAAAGTGACTGATATCGTTATTCTGGTGGTGGCTGCCGACGACGGTGCCAAGCCGCAGACGGTTGAAGCAATCCAGCACAGCAAGGCAGCTGGTGTACCCATGGTTGTTGCGGTGAACAAGATCGACAAGCCGGAAGCCGATGTCGAACGTGTCAAAAACGAGATGTCGCAATACGAAGTCATACCTGAAGACTGGGGTGGTGACACGCAGTTTATCGAGGTTTCGGCCAAGACGGGCCAGGGTATTGACGAATTGCTCGATGCCATTCTGTTGCAAGCCGAGGTGCTGGAACTGAAGGCTGTCGAAGATTGCCCGGCACAGGGTGTAGTCATTGAGTCTTCGCTCGACAAGGGCCGTGGCCCGGTAGCTACCGTGCTGATTCAGAATGGTGTGCTGAAGAAAGGCGACACGCTTATCGCCGGCCAGGAACTGGGGCGCGTGCGCGCCATGTTCGACGAATCAGGGGCTGCTATCGAATCTGCTGGCCCATCCATGCCAGCCGTGGTGCTGGGGCTCTCGGGCACGCCGAACGCCGGCGAAGACGTGCTGGTAATTAACGATGAGCGCAAGGCGCGTGAGCTTGCGGATTACCGTCAGCAGAAAATCCGCGAAGTTAAACTGGCCAAGCAACAGCAGGCCAAGCTGGACGACATGTTTTCACGCATGGGTGCTGGCGAACAGTCCACACTCAACATCGTGTTAAAAGCCGATGTACAGGGCAGTGTCGAGGCATTGCGCGAATCCCTTACAAAGATCCTGACCGACGAGGTTGTGGTCAAGGTGGTATCTGCCGGCGTCGGTGGTATTAACGAAACCGATGCCAACCTGGCTGTGGCATCAAATGCCATAATTATCGGCTTCAATGTGCGTGCCGACGCCTCTGCGCGTCGTATTGTCGAAGAACACGGACTGGATCTGCGTTACTACAGCATCATTTACGAGGCTATCGACCAGATCAAGTCGGCGGTCTCCGGTATGTTGTCACCGGAAGTAACCGAGGAAATTATCGGTCTTGCCGAGGTGCGTGATGTATTCCGGGCGCCAAAAATCGGCGCTATCGCTGGCTGTATGGTTGTCGACGGTGTCGTCAAACGCAGTTCCCCGATTCGTGTGTTGCGCGAAAACGTGGTTATCTTCGAAGGCGAACTGGAATCACTGCGGCGTTTCAAGGATGACGTCAACGAGGTTCGCAGTGGCACCGAATGTGGTATCGGCGTGAAGAGCTACAATGACGTCCAGGTTGGAGACCAGATTGAGGTCTTCGAACGCACTGAAACAGCGCGCGTGGTCGAGTAGACCATCGCTTTCCAATGCCACGAGACTTTCCCAGAACCCGCCGTGTGGGTGAACAGCTGCAACGAGAGTTGGCGACCCTGATTCGTGACGAGATAAATGATCCTCGTCTCGGCATGGTCAGTGTGTCCGCCGTTGAAGTATCTCGCGACCTGTCACACGCCAAAGTGTATTTCTCCACATTGGGTGCTCCGGAAGACGCGACGGCATCACTACATGTGCTGGAAGGTGCGGCAGGTTTTCTTCGCCATCAGCTGGGTTCGAGGCTGGCGATGCGGCATGTGCCGCAGTTACATTTTAAACAGGATCATTCTCTCGAAGAGGGAGCTCGTCTCAGTGCCCTGATTGATACCGCAGTGCGCGGTGATCAGCATGACGACGACGAGACAGATAACTGAGGTTGTAAGTAGTTATGGGGCGACGCCGGGCTAGAGGTCGAGACGTCAACGGTATCCTGTTGCTGGATAAACCGACGGGGATTACCTCCAATGAGGCCCTGCAGCAGGTCAAACGGTTGTATTTTGCCAAAAAGGCCGGGCATACAGGCAGCCTGGATCCGCTGGCATCCGGTGTGCTGCCGATCTGCATGGGTGAGGCCACCAAGATATCCGCGTTCCTGCTGGACGCCGACAAGCGCTACCAGGTGCGTTGCCAGCTGGGAATAACAACCGCCACCGCGGATGCGGAAGGTGAAGTGCTGGAAACCCGTCCAGTCGATGTTTATACCCCGCAACAGCTGGAAATGGTGTTTGATGAATTTCGCGGTGATATCGAACAGATACCGCCGATGTATTCAGCGCTCAAACATGAAGGGCAGCGGCTCTACAAGCTGGCCAGACAGGGTGTGGAGGTCGAACGCGAAGCGCGTCCGGTGAGTATTTTCGAACTGACTCTCACCGGGCAGGGCGACGACTGGCTGGATATTGATGTGCATTGTTCCAAGGGCACCTATGTCCGCACGCTTGCTGAGGATATTGGCGAGCGTCTGGGATGTGGCGCGCACGTATCGGCGTTGCGGCGAACTTCCGTGGGGCCCTATGCGGATGACAATCTGATCACTCTGGAACGGCTTGAAGACCTGAAAGACAACGACATGCCAGCCATGGATAACCTGCTGCTGCCCATCGAAACAGCGCTAACCCAATGGCCTGATGTGGAATTATCCGCAGATGCATCGTTTTACCTGCAGCAGGGCCAGCCGGTTCTGGTCCCGCACGCGCCCACCAGCGGCTGGGTAAGGCTGTATGCCACCAACCGGCTGTTTATCGGCATGGGAGAGATTCTGGACGACGGCCGGGTTGCCCCGCGCCGTTTGATGAAAAGCGCCTAAGCTATTGAGTCCAATAGAGTAGGCAGTTAGAATACGCGGCCTTCGTCTGGCCTGTTCGCTGGATGAAATTTTTGTAATCAAGCTTGGAGTAAATAATGGCTTTAACTACCGAACAGAAGAAACAGATCGTCAGTGACTACCAGCAAGCGCCGGAAGATACCGGTTCCCCGGAAGTGCAAGTTGCACTGCTGACTGCCAATATTCAGGAACTGACTGACCACTTTCAGAAACACAAGCATGATCATCATTCCCGCCAGGGTTTACTGCGTATGGTCAGCAACCGTCGCAAACTGCTCGACTACCTCAAGGGTAAGGATGTTTCGCGCTATCAGGATTTGATCGGCCGACTGGGTCTGCGTCGCTGATTCGTTTCGATTACCACTCTATTAACCGCAGTAGCCAGCTGTAAGGACTAACCAGTGAACCCGATTAAGAAATCGTTCCAGTACGGCAGTCATACCGTTACTTTCGAAACCGGCGAGATCGCCCGCCAGGCATCCGGCGCCGTGATGGTGAGCATGGGCGAAACTATTGTATTCGTCACCGCTGTGGGATTAAAGCGTGGCTCGGAAGGCCGTGATTTTTTCCCGCTCACCGTTGATTACCAGGAACGTACTTACGCCGCCGGCCAAATCCCCGGCGGTTTTTTTCGCCGTGAAGGACGTCCGAGTGAAAACGAAACACTGCTGTGCCGTTTGATCGATCGTCCGATCCGGCCACTGTTTCCGAAAGGGTTCACTAACGAAGTACAAATCATCGCCACGGTGATGTCACTCGATCCGGAAATCAATCCGGATATTCCCGCACTTTTGGGTGCATCGGCTGCCTGCTCAATTTCCGGCTTGCCCTTCAGTGGTCCGGTGGGGGCTGCACGAGTTGGCTATATCAATGGCGAATACGTCCTGAATCCTGATCTCAGTCAGCTGGAAGAGTCTGACCTGGACCTGGTTGTCGCTGGTACTGCCAAAGCAGTTCTGATGGTTGAATCGGAAGCCAAGGAGCTGCCGGAAGACGTCATGCTGGGTTCGGTAGTCTACGGTCACGAACAGATGCAGGCGGCGATCAGCGCAATCAGCGAGCTGGCGGCTGAGGTCAATCCAACGATCTGGGAATGGGAAGCCACCCCGGGCAATGAAGCGCTGGCCACTGCTGTATCTGATGCCAGTGCCTCGGCCTTTGGCGAGGCCTACCAGATTGCCGACAAGCAGGATCGCTATGCGCGCCTGAGTGCTATTCGTGACGAAACCAGGGAGAAACTGGCCGGCGGTGATGATGCAAGCTTCACGGCTGAAGAAGTCGGCGGCGCCATGGACAAGCTGGAAAAGAACATCGTTCGCAGCCGCATTATAGAAGGTCAGCCGCGTATCGACGGCCGTGACACCAGTACGGTACGTCAGATTACGGTACGTACCGGCGTACTGCCTCGTACCCATGGATCGGCACTGTTTACCCGTGGCGAAACCCAGGCGCTGGTGGTAACCACACTGGGCACCGAGCGCGACGCGCAGATTGTCGATGCACTGCAGGGTTCGTACCGCGATAACTTCATGCTGCATTATAACTTCCCGCCTTACTGCGTCGGTGAAACCGGTCGCGTGGGCAGCCCCAAACGCCGCGAAATCGGCCACGGTCGTCTCGCCAAACGTGGTGTGCTGGCCTGCATGCCCAGTAAGGAAGACTTCCCTTACACCATCCGTGTGGTATCAGAAATTACAGAGTCCAACGGATCCAGTTCAATGGCCAGTGTGTGCGGCAGCAGCCTGGCGATGATGGATGCCGGTGTACCGTTATCCTCGCCGGTAGCCGGTGTCGCCATGGGTCTCATCAAGGAAGGCGAAAAGTTCGCTGTGCTTACCGATATCATGGGCGACGAGGATCACCTCGGCGACATGGACTTCAAGGTAGCCGGTACCGAGAAGGGCGTAAATGCCCTGCAGATGGATATCAAGATCGATGGTATTACCAGTGAGATCATGGAGGTCGCCCTGAGCCAGGCTCACGAAGCACGCCTGCATATCCTCGGTGAAATGGGTAAAGCCATCAACGCGCCGCGTGAAGAGATGTCAGAACATGCGCCACGCTACATCACCATCAAGATTAACCCCGACCGCATCCGTGACGTCATTGGCAAGGGTGGTGCAACCATCCGCACACTGACTGAAGAAACCGGTGCCAGCATTGATATCGATGACAGCGGTACGGTCAAGATCGCTTCGGTTGATCGGGCTGCAGGTGAAGAAGCCCGCAGACGTATCGAACAGCTGACGGCTGATGTTGAAGTCGGTTCTGTCTACGAAGGCAAGGTTGCCAAGCTGATGGACTTCGGTGCTTTCGTCACCATCCTGCCGGGCAAGGACGGTCTGGTTCACATTTCGCAAATCTGCGAAGAGCGCGTCGAGAAAGTCAGTGACAAACTCAGTGAAGGCGATACCATCAAGGTTAAGGTACTTGAGGTCGACAAGCAGGGCCGTATTCGCTTGAGCATGAAAGCTGTTGGTGAGTAAGGACTGGTAACAATGGGGCGGACCTGGGGCCTGTCCATTTAAGAAGGGGGCTAAATGCCCCCTTTTTTATTGTCCGCTACAAATTAATGGTGGCTTCAGACAATATTATCGCTGGCTTGTACTGCGGAGCTCTGCCCACGGCAAGAGTGCGAATGGTCCAAGTGCTTCACGCTGCCACCACTGTCCTGTTGTGCTGCGTTGTTCTGCGCTGCTGAACTTGTATCTGTAGGCCTCTACACTGATAAAGCGAGGTGCCTTGTCCGGAAACGGGTTATGTTGCAGCAGCGCGGTGACCGTCGGTGAATTCTCCAGCAGGGCCTGCAGGAAATGGTCAAACCAGACGAGGTGGTGTCGGTGCAGGGTAACGAACCACATCTGCCAGTCCAGCCTTGGCTGGAAAGGGAGAACAACATCCGGACGCGCGTAAATATCCCCTGGTTTGTGCTTGAAAACATAGGTCTTCCATTTCACGCCATCATAAGAGCCTGATATCTCGAGTTCTATTCGTTCTGTCCTCATGGTGGGGAAGACATGATACTTGCTGACTACGCGGTAAGTCTCGGCATAATCCAGCAAAGCGCCAAGCATGCCCGAGCTTCGCTTCATGGTGGTCAGTTCCCATAAATGCACGCTACTGGCGACCAGGATGAAGGTTGCCAGAATACCAACTGCTGCCTTTCTCATGCCGATATTTTTAGTGGCCGTTACGGGCTGCTGAAGCAAGCTTGTGTGAAAGCGTTCAGGTAGTACGCGTCGCACGGCTTTGTCGTCGAACAGGAAAAGACACAGAACTATTGTCAAAAAGTTGATCCAGTTATGGTTGCTGGTCAGGATGATCAGGACCTGCCAAAGGATGGTGATCCAGGCTGCCATAAAACGCCATCGGCGCGGCAGAAACATCATGAAGGGCACAAGTATCTCGATGACGAGCGTAGCCGCAGTTCCAAACCGAAGCAGCCATTCCGGAAGCTGCTGCGCATACCAGGCCAACGGCGTGGGCAGTGGCTGTACTTCGAAGTAATAGTTCAGGGCGGTGAGGCCGGACCAGGTGGGATCTTGCATGGACAGCTTGGAGATCCCGGACATGAACCTCAACCGGAACAGCAGCCAGCGAAACAGCAGGATGACAGCGCGTGAGCGCGGCGTCAGAAAGATAGCCAGGAAACCTGCTTCCAGTAGCAATCCGTCCCACTGGAAGTTCAGAAATTCCCTGTTAGCGTGATACAGGGAAAGATAGAGTACAAAGTTCGCGACCAGTGCAAGCCTGGACAGGCGATTCAGAATAATCAGAAGCGACGCAATGCAGCCTGCGATAGCGGCTCCGGTCAGGGCCTGGTCGCTGGCATTCAGCCAGAATACGTTAGGTAGCTTGAAGTAGTAGTCGATACCGGGTTGGGTTTCCAGAAAAGCCAGCTTTTCTGCGAAGGGCAGAATACCCTGGCTACCCGCCAGCCCCTCGACCTGTTGTGCAATCGATACAAACGCAATCAGATAGATGATCCCCAGCAAGCGGAGAAACAGTGCCGAAACCAGTCGGTAGCCGTTACCTGTGTCCGTAGTCATGGCAACAAGCATAGTTGATGCTGGCGTAGTTGGTCAGCGGATTTTCTGAATTCGGTGCGATCGTATTGCAGCACGTGCCTGACAAAATGTCCGCCAGAATTGTCCATATTCTCACTTCTTGAATGATCAAATGTCTAATATGAACGGGATGTGGGAAGGTCTTGATACAGGTTAAGGTTAGATGAGGATTTCCCCCCCTATGATGCATCTTGCCGGGGATCTGGCCGTAGTTGCGGTACCTGTCTTGCATATGTCGGCGGCTCATCCCGGACTTTTTTGTTACCCCCATCGGAGGAAAAACCATGGCACATATTGTAATTCTCGGCGCCGGTACCGGCGGCATGCCAGCTGCTTATGAAATGAAGGAAGCCGTTGGTAATCAGCATGAAGTCACTGTGATCAATGCCAATGAGTTTTTCCAGTTTGTACCGTCCAATCCCTGGGTTGGAGTCGGTTGGCGTAGCCGGGATGACACGACTTTTCCCATCAAACCGTACCTGGATAAGAAGAACATCAATTTCATCGCGGCAATGGCAGAGACAATTGATGCTGCCGGTAATTCGATCAAGCTGGATAATGGCGAGACTGTCAATTATGACTACCTCGTTATCGCAACCGGTCCAAAACTCTCGTTTGACGAGGTTGAAGGTGCCGGTCCCGCGGGGCATACCCAATCAATCTGCACCATTAACCATGCAGAAGCCAGCTACACTGATTACCTGAAGCTGGTTGATGAACCCGGTCATGTGATTGTTGGAGCCATGCCATTTGCAAGCTGTTTCGGACCGGCCTATGAGTACGCGTTCATTGTCGATGCGGATCTCCGCAAACGCAAAATACGCGACAAGGTGCCAATGACATTTGTTACCAGTGAACCGTATATCGGTCATCTCGGCCTGGGCGGTGTTGGCGATTCACGAGGGATGCTTGAAAGTGAGTTACGGCAACATCATATCCAGTTTATTACCAACGCCAGGGTCACCCGGGTCGAAGCAGGAAAGATGTTTGTCGATGAGCTGGATGAAAAAGGTGAGGTGGCGAAGCAGCACGAGCTGGAGTTCAAACATTCCATGATGTTGCCCGCATTTAAAGGTGTCGATGCAGTAGCTAATGTTGAAGGACTATGTAATCCACGCGGCTTCGTCATGGTCGACGAGTTTCATCGAAATCCCACGTATAAAAACATCTACTCAGCGGGTGTGTGTATAGCCATACCCCCCATAGAGGCAACGCCGGTTCCTACGGGGACACCCAAGACCGGTTATATGATTGAATCGATGGTTACTTCCATCGTGCATAACATCAGTAACGAGCTCAAGGGTGCGGAGCCGTCGATGAAGCCGACCTGGAACGCTATCTGCCTCGCTGATATGGGTGATACCGGTGCTGCATTTGTTGCGGTGCCACAGATTCCGCCACGTAATGTGGCCTGGATGAAAAAAGGGAAATGGGTGCACCTTGCCAAGATTGCGTTCGAAAAGTATTTCATCAGAAAGATGAAAAAGGGTACTTCTGAACCGGTCTATGAGAAATATATTCTCAAGGCCCTGGGAATCGAGAAACTTGACTCACGTGACAGCTAACCGTGATCAGGGGCTTGAATCGATAAACAATCTGTTTGAGTGAGACAAGAGCTTCCGGGGGACAGAATTGAAATCTGTCCCCCCATTTACATGACTAGAACTCAGCTTCTTCGATTTGCAGATAGGTGATGCTGATATGCTTGCCGAGCTGTTCATCGAAACCTGACCAGCTGGAAAACTCGCTGAGTTGCGAGGCTACCTGGTCTTTCATTTCGAAATCACTCATACCTTCCTCGTAATACTGTTTGACGGCATTGTAGAGAGTATCGAGATAACGGCGGAAAGTTATCGGGACATTGTTGTCTCCGGTCAGGCCGTGTCCCGGGATGTAGGTTTTGCTGCCGGTTTCGAGAATGCGCGTGCAGGCATCGATGTTGCCCTGAATATTGCCGTCGTCAACACGCGGAATGCGTTTATTGAGCGCGTTGTCACCGAGAAAGGTGATGGATAGTTCCGGTATCTCTATCATTATGTCCGAGGTGGTGTGTGCTGTGCCATAGTGGTGTATACGCACGCTGGTGTCGCCGTACTTGAACTTGTCACCGTCGCTGACGGCAACACCTGGCGCCACTACTTGTGTGCCTGCGGTTTTATCGTCTGTAAGCCGTTCCATCAAGGAAATCCAGTTATTACCTTCGCCTTGCTCAATCAGCGCAATCATATTTGGATGTCCGTAAATCGGCGCATCAGGATAGGCGGCGCGAATGGCATGGTTGCCAAGCCAGTGGTCACCATGGATATGGGTATTGAATACAGCTATGACCGGTTTGTCAGAAGTTTTGCGGATCACGCGCAACAACATTTCTCCGATCTGGATGCTTGAGCCGGGATCGATGACCACTATGCCTTCGCTGGTGATAACAAAAGCGGGATTGTTCATGAAGCCCTGGTTTTCCGGGGTTGGAGTTCCGAGTGGGCCGTGAATAACGTAAGTGTTTTCCGCGACCTTGTCAGCGGGGTAGTCCTTGACGTCGGGGCCTTTTGCATTTGCTGGCGAGGAAATCAGTAGCAGTGATAACAATAGTATGCGAAACAACGACCAGTTCATGGTGGATATCCTCCGGCAGACAGGCAGTAAACGCTGGACCACGCCTATTGCATTTTTATTCGCTCACAGTATATATCCGACGCAATAAAAAAGGGGCTATAAGCCCCTTTTTTGCTTTCCCTTGACAGGAAAGTAACCTGCTAATTGATCCGGTTGGTCAGCTGGCCATCCAGCGCGGCATAGAACTGGTCCATGGCATCGTATTCAACCTGCATCAGCCCGTTATCACGTTTCTGGCCAAGATTCTGCTTTTTCCAGATCATTTCACCTGAGCGTGCGTTAAAGACCCGCAGCAGCCCGCCCTTGCAACCCACGGCGATCCGCTCGCTATCCGGAGAGATGTCGGTAACACAGCGTTTCCCTTCGGTAAGAGACTGGGTCACTTCCAGTTCAGTGCGATCTCCGGTTTCGGTATTCAGGATCACGACCTTGTCGGCTTTACCATAAGACTGTGGCAGGCCGTCTTCACCAAATGTGATCAATGAGCGCTTGGGGAGAACCATGGCGAAGTAACTCAGGTCCGGCGATACGCGAACACTGGAGATGCGCTTCGGTTTCTTGGCTTCACCTTCAGACCATTTGAACTCGGTTTCGGTGCCGGTGGCGATATCATAAATGTTGCGCAGGGAGATCAGTTTGCTGCCGTCCTTGCTGAACTGCAATGTGCTGAACTGGCGCGGGATCATGAATTCACTGTCCGCATAAGCTTCGACAACGTGGCGTTTGCCAGTATCGATATCCAGTACGGCAAATTCATCACGACCGACAAACGCAACGCGCTCGCCATTGTCCGTTACGCCCAGTGCATATACACCGGCATCAATGTTTTCGACTGTTTCAATAACTTTAAACCTGGCCAGATCCATGATGTGCAGATCAGACTGGTATTCAAAGCCTGCCTGTTGATCGCCCTTGCTGATTTCTGCGGTACAGGTGTTGACTACAAGTGCAGCGTACCTGCCATTGTTAGAAGCGACGATAGGGCCAACATAGTCGTGGAAGCCGGTTTTTGGATCGCAGTTACCTGTTTCGTCCATCAGCTCCGACACTTCGATACGTGCTGGCTGATGGTTGCCAAATTTCATGTAGCCGCCGATGAAGTCTGGCAGCTGCTGTTTCTGGTTATTGGTTATACGACCCAGGGAGCTGGGTAATACCAGGACCTTGCCTTCAGGGTATGAGCCGGTGAGGACAACGTCTTTGAAATTGCTGATACCCCAGCGACGGTTACCGACACGGCCGTAGTGGTCACCAAAAATTGAATTCAGATCGGAGCGCTGGCCCATGGCTTCGACCAGAGCGCCTGTTTCGCTATCCCAGATCTTTACACCACCAGTATGTTGAACCGTATCAGCCAGGGTGAAACCGCCGGCACCACCGGTTACCAGGTGTTTGCCATCCTCTGAAAAGTGAACTGAGTAGATATCGGCTTCTGTAGCAAGTGCGGTACCCGACAGCAGGGCAAGGCCCAGGGTGGTAGTCGAAAGCAGGTTGGATCGCGTCATGTGGTTTGTTCCTGGCTTGTGTCGTTAAGAGGGCGGCTTGCCTGCTCCCCCGGAATGCTAAAAAGTGCGCCAATGTCTTGACGAATAAATGTTTCCGGGGTATCGGCCAGGGGCGGAACAGCTTGAGATCTGGTTACATTGTTGTACCTGTTACAGGTATCAAGAGGGTTTCGAAATTCGCACTAAAAAATTTATAAAAAATAATAAAAACAATAAATAAAATATATAAACTAGAAAATCAGTGAAGTAATGCTGAAGACTAATCTGGTGCTGGGGTTACGTCAGGATGGAAAATAGCAGGCCGATAAATTAAACAAATAAGAAAACCATTATAAAGCACCAGTGTGGTGCGTATTTTTCGTCATAAGGTCGTCAGTTCACTGGTTTGCAGAGCGGAACAAATCCGCTGGTCGAGCCAGTAAACCGGTTGCCATGGCCAGCGGCCACTGACAAACCCGACATGACCTCCGCCGTTGCTTACTTCCAGCTGAACGTGAGGCCCCAGTTCTGCCGGGGAGGGAATGGCATCCGGTGTCATAAAAGGATCGTTACGGGCCTGCAGGATCAGGGTGGGGCAGCGGATATGCTTTATAAACTGTCGGCTGCTGGAGCGCTGGTAGTAGTCATCCACATCTCTGAAGCCGTGCAGCGGCGCAGTCACCTGATCATCAAACTGGCGGAACGTAGTGAGAGTCTTCAGTTTGCCTGTGTCGATCGGCAGTGCTATGCGGGCAGCCTTGGCTCGTATTGAACGACGCAGTTTATGTAGCAGGTGAGCCTGGTAAAGACGTGAAGCACCTGCCTGTAGACGCAGTGCCGCGGTATTGAGTTCAAAGGGCACAGATACCGCAATCGCTTTCTGAATGCTCTGCTGGTCGGGATTTTCTCCCAGCCACTTGAGGAGGACATTACCGCCAAGAGAGATACCGACGAGATAAACCGGACGTTGCGGGCTGCGCGCTTTCAGATGTTCGAGTACGGTGTCAAGGTCACCGGTTTCGCCGGAATGATAACCGCGGGGTAGTCGATTGGGCTCACCGCTGCAGCCGCGAAAATTCATCAGCACAGTTTCGAATCCACAGTCGTACAGACTGCGGATCAGCCCGCCTGCATAGTGTGAGCGAATTGAACCTTCGAGTCCGTGCAGCAACATGACAAGCGGACTGTTGCGTTTGTCTGTCCAGTCAAGATCGATGAAATCTCCATCGTCCAGTTCTATGCGCTCACGACGCAGTGGTGGCGGGGAATGCCTGCGAAACAGGTGTGGAAACAGGGTTTGCGCGTGGGCGCCAGGCAGCCACCAGGCGGGCTCGAAGGGCTGAACCGGTGACATGGGACAGACTACAGCACGCGCTGAATGGTTTCGCGCAGCGTCTCCACGGTGATGGGCTTGTCAAACACCGCGGATACACCGCTTTGAGCTATGCCGGCCAGACGGCTGGTATCTGTCTCTGAAGTCACCATCAGGACCGGCACACTCTGTTGAGTGCTTTGGTTACGGATAAACTGACTTAGCTGTTCGCCATCCACCTCCGGCATGTTGTAGTCCGTAACGATCAGATCAAAGAATTCTGTTTCAATCAGCTCGATAGCCTCGCGTCCGTTTTCGGCTTCACTGAATTGTTCGATCCCCATGCGCTCCAGCATCTGTCTCATGATCCGCCGCGAAGTAAAGCTGTCATCAACGATCAGTACGCGCAGCTCATCAGGAACAAACTGCTTGAGCTCCAGGGGGTCAGGCTGTAGAAAATCAAGTGTAGACAACAGGGAGGTGCGTAGCTGGTTTCGGCTGAAGGGCTTTGGCAGGATGGAAATCACGCCAGCCTGGCGTAGTGGTTCCAGGTAACGAATGCTGGTCTCGCTGGATATCAATATAAAGGCCACATCCAGTGTCGCTGCGTCGTCGCGCATCTTCTGGATCAGTTCCGTACCTGTCATGTCCGGAAGGTGCATGGCACTGATCACCAGGTCGGGGACCCTGTTGCGCATTGCGGCCAGCGCTTCACCGGCGGTATGTACCTGGTTTGGTTCGTGGGCACCCAGTTCGCTGAGGTAGTCCTGAATAATGCGTTGCTGGGTACCGGAGGGCTCGACCAGCAATACATCAAGTTGGCTGATTGACAGACTCATTGGTGAGCTCGATTCTCCTTGAGATCCGTTACCACGCCCGGGTCTGCAAGTGTAGATGTGTCACCCAGGCTATCGACTTCGTTTGCTGCAATCTTGCGCAGAATACGTCGCATTATTTTTCCGGATCGTGTTTTCGGCAATCCCGGTGCCCACTGAATCACATCGATGGTTGCGATAGGACCGATCTCGTTGCGCACCATCTTGACGAGTTCGGTTTTCATCGCATCGGTAGCCTCAACGCCTTTTATCAGTGTCACGTAGGCGTAGATGCCCTGGCCCTTGATATCGTGCGGATAGCCGACCACGGCGGCTTCGGCAACGTCCTTGTGCAGCACCAGGGCGCTTTCCAGCTCGGCGGTGCCGAGACGGTGTCCGGAGACATTCAGCACGTCGTCGACGCGACCGGTGATCCAGTAATAGCCGTCCTTGTCACGGCGGGCACCGTCACCTGTGAAATACATTCCGGGGTAGGTAGAAAAGTAGGTCTCTATAAAGCGCTGATGATCACCGTACACAGTGCGCATTTGTCCCGGCCAGGGGCGTGTAATGACGAGATTGCCTTCTGCCACACCTTCGAGCACCTTGCCATCATTATCGACAAGTGCAGGTACTACACCGAAGAAAGGCTGGCTGGCCGAACCGGGTTTCAATGCCGTGGCGCCAGGCAAGGGCGTTATCAGGTGGCCGCCGGTTTCGGTTTGCCACCAGGTATCGACAATCGGACAGCGTTGATCGCCAACGACATTGTAGTACCACTCCCAGGCTTCAGGATTGATAGGTTCGCCGACGGTGCCCAGCAGCCGCAGTGAGCTGCGGTCGGTGGTCTTTACCGGTCCATCGCCTTCGCGCATTAATGCGCGAATCGCTGTTGGTGCAGTATAGAAAGTCGCTACCTGATGTTTGTCGCAGACCTGCCAGAAACGCGAGGCATCAGGGTAAGTGGGGATGCCTTCAAACATCAATGTCGTGGCACCATTGGCCAGTGGCCCGTAAAGAATATAGGTGTGGCCGGTTATCCAGCCAACGTCCGCCGTACACCAGTAGTGTTCACCATCCTGGTAGTCAAACACGTACTTGTGGGTGATGGCGGCAAAAAGCAGGTAGCCACCACTGGTATGCAGTACGCCTTTGGGTTTGCCTGTTGAACCGGAGGTGTACAGGATAAACAGCGGATCCTCTGCACCCATGGGTTCGGCCGGGCAGTCGGCGTCAACAGTTTCGGATATCTCATGCAGCCAGATATCGCGCTTGTCGTGCCACTGGATGTCGCCGCCGGTGCGTTTGGTTACCAGTACAGTATGTACATTCGGGCACGATTCCAGAGCCTTGTCGGTGTTGGCTTTGAGAGGAATGCTTTTGCCGCCGCGGATACCTTCGTCGGCTGTGATTACGACCTGACAATCGGAGTCGAGGATCCGGTCCTTGATGGATTCAGGCGAAAATCCACCGAATACCACCGAGTGTACTGCGCCGATACGTGCGCAGGCGAGCATGGCGTAGGCTGCCTCGGGAATCATTGGCATATAGATACAGATGCGGTCGCCTTTTTTTACGCCGCGCGCTTTCAATACATTGGCGAAAGTACAGACCTGACGGTGCAGCTCGCGATAGGTGATCCGGCTGTCATCCCCGGGGTCGTCACCTTCCCAGATGATCGCCACCTGGTCGCCGCGGCTGTCGAGGTGGCGGTCTATGCAGTTGTAGCTGACATTGAGCTGGGCGCCCTCGAACCAGCGGATATGCCCCTTGCTGAAATCCCAGTCGAGAACTGTATCCCATGGTTTAAACCAGCTCAGGAAGCGATCGGCCTGTTCTGCCCAGAAACCCTCAGGGTCATCGATAGAGCGCTGATACATTTCCGTGTAACCGGCTGCGTCGATATGTGCCTGCCTGGCAAATGATTCGGGTACCGGATAAACCTTGTCCTCGGACATAACGCATTCCTCTGCTGGTGTTTTGTTGGCATTGTACGGATTTTACGAAAGCAGTATCAATGATGTTCAATACAACGCTGCCGGGGAAGGGCGCTGATATCCCAGTGTTCGATAGCCCATTGCCAGATTTCGCCCGGTTCGGCCGTTTCCATGCCTTCTTCAAGTGGCTGACCCAGAAAAAGCAGGGCAGCGCACAGGGTCTGGCTTCGGTGTTGGCGTGATACCGGCGGGGCATGGGTTTGCTTACTGAGCTTTCCACCTTGCGCATCGACGGCAATCGGCAAGTGCATATAGCGTGGTGTCGGGAATCCCAGCAGCTGTTGCAGGTAGATCTGCCGGCCGGTAGAGTCGAGCAGGTCGGCACCGCGTACGATATCAGTGATGCCTTGTTCGGCATCGTCGACAACCACGGCAAGCTGGTAGGCGAACAGTCCCCCCGCGCGTCGCAGAATAAAATCCCCGCAAGTGTCCGGCAGGCATTCCTGCTGCGAACCCTGCAAACGGTCATCGAAGCGGATGCTGAGGTCGCGTGTCCGCACCCGAATCGAGGGAGCTTCGCGTTCAGTCTGTAATCCGTTCCGACAGGTGCCGGGGTAGAATTCGGGCGGCTTTCCAGGCGGCTGTGCGCGTGTGATGTCGCGACGTGAGCAGCCACAGGGATAAAGCCGACCGGCTGCGTCTAGACGGGCAAGCGCTTCGGCATAATGTCGCTCGCGTGAACTTTGGTAAATGACCGGGCCATCCCAATGCAGACCATAGTCGTCGAGTACCCGCAGGATGTCGTCGGCGGCACCTTTGACTTCGCGTGGTGGATCCAGGTCTTCCACGCGCAGCAGCCATTCACCCTTCCGGGAACGGGCGTCCAGAAAACTGCCGACCGCAGCAACCAGCGACCCGAAGTGCAAGGGTCCGGTGGGTGAGGGCGAGAACCGGCCGCGGTAACGGTCAGTGCCCATTACTATCACCCAAAAAAACCGGCAACAGGCCGGTTTTTTTGTTGGTAATGTTTGATGCCGGCTCAGCCCATCTGCTTTTCGCGAATCTCATCCAGTGTTTTACAGTCAATGCACTGTGTCGCTGTTGGGCGTGCTTCAAGTCTGCGGATGCCGATTTCAACACCGCAGGCTTCGCAATAGCCATATTCATCATTATCAAGATTCAAAATCGATTCTTCGATCTTCTTGATCAGCTTGCGCTCACGGTCACGTGCACGCAGTTCCATGCTGAACTCGGATTCCTGGGTAGCGCGGTCGTTAGGGTCAGGGAAGTTGGCTGCTTCGTCCTGCATGTGATGGACGGTGCGGTCGACTTCTTCCATCAACTCGCTTTTCCAGGCCAGCAGAATTTCGCGGAAGTGCTCGATCTGCTCGGGGCCCATGTACTCTTCATTTTTCTTTTTGACATAAGGCGCTATGCCAGGCACCGGACCCGCATGTGCAGATACAGAGGCAGCAGGTTTCTTTGCCGTCTTCCTGGGAGCGGATTTGGATGCGCTGGTCTTTTTGGCAGCAGCCTTTTTGGCAGGAGCCGCTTTCTTGGCGGCGGCCTTTTTGGCTACGACTTTTTTAGCCGGCACTTTCTTGCTGGCGACTTTCTTTTTCGCAATCGTCTTTTTCTTGCTCACAGCCTTTTTGGCAACAGTTTTCTTTGCCTTGGCTTTGGTCTTTGCGGCCTTTTTCTTGGCAGCCATTCAACATCTCCCAACCAACAATATAAAAACAGCCGTGCTCTATATCAGAATATTTATGTCCGGGCAAGTATTTCCTGGGTGCCCGAAACCAAGTGCGCTAGTTTCCGGGGGACCTCGGACAGAGTCAAGAGTGCAGGCACTATTTTTTTCAGGTCTAAAAGGGGGTGTCGCCAAGCGTGGCGCTGGGGTACGCTAGCGGCCATTTTTGTGGGCAGAAATCGGTCTATGAGCAAATTAACAACACTATTATTTGATGTGGACGGCACCCTGGCTGAAACAGAGGAGATCCACCGCCAATCATTCAACCAGGCATTTTCCGATGCCGGTCTGGATTGGAACTGGCCTCAGCAGATGTACGGCGAATTGCTCGCCGTTACCGGGGGCAAGGAGCGTATCCGTCACTACCTGAATACTTATTGCCCGGATTTTGAAGCACCAGGCGACCTGGCTGAATATATCGCCAAGCTGCACGCTGCCAAGACAGCCATCTATACAGAGACAGTGGCCTCCGGGGACATATCCATGCGACCGGGCGTGGTGCGGCTCATCAGCGATGCCCGCAAGGCGGGGTTGCGTCTGGGTATTGCTACAACTACCACGCCAGCCAACGTGACGGCGTTATTAAATAACAATCTCTCCCCTGATGCTGAAAGCTGGTTCGAGGTGATCGCTGCCGGAGGCGTGGTGCCTGCCAAGAAGCCTGCACCGGACATCTACCATTACGCCATGCAGGCTATGAGTGTGCACCCTGACGAATGTCTGGCGTTTGAAGATTCTGAAAACGGGCTGCGTTCCGCCCGCGATGCCGGCCTGGCAACGCTTGTTACCCTCAGCCAGTATACGGTCGATCATCAGTTCGATGGTGCCGCACTGGTTCTCGATCACCTTGGTGAGGCGGATCAACCTTTCAAAGTGATATCAGGTGACGCTGGTGGATACAGCTATGTCAGTGTTGAGCAGCTGCGTGACCTGCACGCGCGAGTAGCCTGAGTCCCGGACGATGGCCGCAAAACGCCTTGATGTAATCACGCCGTTTCACGTCATGGCCCTGTTGGCAAGGGCCAGGCAGCTCGAGGCGGAAGGCCGGTCCATCGTCCATATGGAAATCGGAGAACCGGACTTTGTGTCGCCTGATCCGATTATCGAAGCGGGCATCAAGGCACTGCAGGACGGTCGGACGCACTATACACCGTCACTCGGGCTTCCCGAACTGCGGACGGCAATCGCTGAGCATTACCAGACCAGGTTTGGTGTTCATGTTGATCCCGGCCGGATCATTGTTACCCCGGGTGCATCCGGCGCATTGCAGTTGATTGTTGCAGCACTGGTTGATCCCGGTAAAGAAATACTGCTGACCGATCCCGGCTACCCCTGCAATCGCAACTTCGTATACCTGTATAACGGAGTGCCAGTGACAGTTCCCGTGGATGCAGCGGATGATTATCAGTTGAATGCCGGCCTGGTGGAGCGCTACTGGACCGATAATACTGTGGCTGCGATGCTGACCAGTCCGTCGAATCCTACGGGCACTGTGTTGCACCGTGATGGACTGACAGCCTTGCTGGACGCTGTTCGACAGCGTGGCGGCACACTGATCGTTGACGAGATTTACCAGAACCTGTGTTATCAGTACCAGCCCTGGACAGCGCTTGAACTGGGCGACGACATGTTCGTGCTTAACAGTTTCTCAAAATACTTTGGTATGACCGGTTGGCGGCTTGGCTGGCTGGTAGCGCCGGAGGCGTATGTGGAGTCGCTGGATAACCTGGCGCAAAATATCTTTCTGGCAGCGCCAACACCGGCCCAGTATGCAGCTTTGGCGGCCTTTAACGATGATACGCTGGCCATACTGGAACAACGTCGCCTGGAGTTTCAGGCGCGTCGCGATTACCTGCTGCCCGCTCTGCGGTCACTGGGTTTTGAAATTACCCGGGTGCCGGAAGGAGCTTTTTACCTGTATGCCGACATCAGCCGTTTCAGCAATGACAGTTTTGCATTTACCAACGCTTTGCTGGAAGAGGCTGGCGTCGCCATCACGCCCGGCATTGATTTCGGTGAACACCGTGCGGCACAACATGTGCGTTTTGCCTATACAACCTCGCTGGAGCAGTTACAAATGGGCGTCGAACGCATTCAGACTTTTATCAACGCTCTTTAACAGGGATAGACAATGAAAGATCTAGTTGCCGGGCCGCGCTATATGCTCCAAGGCTTTGGTTTGTTGACCAGACCGGGTTTGCGCCGTTTCGTAGCCATTCCGGTGCTGGTGAATGTGCTTATCTTTGGTGGTCTCATCACGCTGGCATATGGCTGGGTGGATGATGCGTCCCGCTTCCTGATTGCCAAGCTGCCGGACTGGTTGCACTGGCTGAGTTATATTGTGATACCCGTGTTTGTGCTGACCAGCCTGGTAGTTATATTTTACGGGTTTTCGATAGTCGCCAACATTATCGCCGCCCCGTTTAACGGCTTGCTGGCAGAAGCGGTCGAGGCCCATCTTACCGGCAAGCAGTTCGAAAGCAGCTGGAAGCAGGTGGCACGCGATATCGTGCCGAGTATCCTGTCGGAGTTACGCAAGCTGCTTTATTTTGTACTGCGCGCTATTCCATTGCTGTTGCTGTTGCTGATTCCGGTGGTCAATGTCGGCGCTTCGGTGCTATGGATGCTGTTCAGTGCGTGGATGATGACCGTGCAGTATGTCGATTATCCAATGGCGAACCATCACCTGTTTTTCAAGGACCAGCGTGCGCGGTTGAGAAAACGCCCTCTGCTAGCCTGGAGCTTCGGTGGCCTGGTGATGGTCTGCACGCTGGTACCGGTACTGAATTTTGTGGTCATGCCTGCTGCTGTCGCAGGATCCACGGCGCTATGGGTCAGGGAAAATGGCCTCACCCCGCAACGCTAGCAGGGCAGCGCCGTAGGCAGCCTCCTGCTGTTTTGCAGCGCTAACCGGCACACCCAGCATGTTGGCGCGGATGGTTTGCCAGCCGGCATTACGCGCGCCTCCACCTACCGTGATTACCTGCTCCGGATAGGGGGCGCCAAGCGACTCCAGCAACTGGTAGCCGCGCAGTTCTATCTTCGCCAGTCCTTCAAGAATGCCCTGGAAAAATTCGACATCGGATTTCGGTCTGGGGCTTAGTCTTGGTTGCAGTTCCGGGTCCTGGATCGGGAAGCGCTCCCCAGGCCGGCTAAGCGGATAGTAATCGAGCCCGGTAAGCTGCATGGGGTCGATTTGCGCCGTCAGCTGCTTGATCTCCGTGTCGCTGAACAGGGTGCGTAGAACGGCACCTCCGGCATTCGATGCACCACCCACCAGCCAGCGACCTCCGAGTGCATGACTGTAGACGCCATGGGCTGCAGAAAACACGGGTGTATCTGATAGCACCTTGATCACCAGTGTGCTGCCCAGCACCGTGACGGCGCTGCCGGTACGCTCGGCTCCGGCCGCTACGAAGCCTGCCGTACTGTCCGTGGTTCCGGCGGCTATTTCCACGTCAGGCGGGCAGTGCCAGTGGCTGGCGAGCTTGCTGTCCAGTGTGCCTATGGTTTTGCCGGGTGTGGTGACCTCGGGAAGTGTCTGCAGGTCTATACCCAGTTTCTCAAACCAGGCTGGCCATTGTGCCGCTTGTGTGTCGTAACCGAGCTTCAGGACGTTATTGACGTCACTGTAGCGGTAATCTCCGCAGAGTTTGCCGGTTAGCCAGTCGGCCTGGTGGCGGGCGAGGTAGTTGTGAGTGCCGGTGCGATCGCGCAGGTATATCAACTTGGCGAGGCTGGAGCCGGCGCCCTGTGCCGCGCTGTCGGTCGGTGCTTCTTGCCTGATGTTTGCGGCGGCTGCTGTGGCGCGGGTATCGTTGTACATCAGGCCTTCAGTCAGCGGTCGACCGTCAGCTGTGCAGAGCAGCAAGGTGGAGGAGGTGCCGTCGACCAGCAGCCGGCGCACCTGCTGCGCATCAATACTGGTGAATAGTTTGTCGAGGGTTGCTATGAGTGCATCCCACCATAGAGAAGGATCCTGCTGTATGCCTTCATCGGTGTGTTGCGGCGCGGGTATCCCGGTTCGGGTTTCGGCGAGCAAGGTGGCCTTGTCGTCGATGGCGCAAGCACGGCACGCCGAGGTGCCTACGTCGATGCCTATGTAGATGGACACTGTGGTGTTTTCAGTCCCTGTCTGTAAAGAGAGTTGTCGATCATACAGGATGGTTTAAATGGCGAGATTGGCTTACCACGCTCGTCGCTTTGGGTGGGGCAGGTCTCTTCGGGTGGCAAAGGTTTGCCGTGCCGTCCGGCAAAACCCGCCTGGGTTAGTGGGTCTGGTCAACAGGGACTTTGGCTTGATTGCTCTTTGTTACAATGGCTTACAGCTGTCTGCCAGCCTTTTTCCGAATAACGGAACAGAATTTGCCTTATGAGGTACAGGTGAGGAATTTGCCGGGAGCGGCTATGAATAAATCTGTGTTGGTGGGATCAATTGGTGGTGTCGTTCTGGTGACTGGCGTGTTGTTGCTGTCAGCCGGAAACATGGGGGCTTTTTTCAGTATCCCGGGTTTGATTGTGGTGCTGGGTGGAACGCTGGTGGCGACGCTGGTTAGCCGGCCTGTGGTCGAGGTGCGGGAATTAATCGAGAGTATTCCGGCATTGTTTCGTCCTGAAGAGTCGACAATGGAGCGCGATGTTGAACAACTGTTGAAGTTTGCGCGTCGTTACCGTGTCTGCGATGCACGTGCCGCGGAGCGGGAACTGGCCTCGATCAGTAATCCGTTTGTGGCGACGGGTTTGCGGCAAGTGGTGGAAGGTTCCGGTCTTGAGGACCTCGGCAAATCATTACAGTGGCGGATCGCCGGGGTGCGCAGTCAGGAAAACGGCCAGACCCAGATCCTGTATTCGATGGCTACCTTCGCACCGGCGTTCGGTATGCTGGGCACGTTGTTTGGACTGGTGCACATGCTGACGGGGCTGGGTGAGGCGGCGCTGAATGATATCGGCTCGTCCATGGCGTTTGCCATGATAACTACTGTCTACGGCATTATTGCGTCGAATCTGCTATTCAAGCCGCTGGCAATTAAACGTGAACGTCGTACTACGCAACACTTGATGCAAATGACGGCGTTGATGGAAGGTATATTGCAAATTCACCAGAAGCGTCATCCCATGCTTATCAGCGATGCGCTTGAGGCTTACTGTGCTCACTACCAGGCAACGGATTCGATGAGCAGTCCGCTGACACTGGTAAAAGCCTGAGCATCGGTTCGTTATGAGTTTTGCCGCAGCTAAACAACTGGTTCCACCATTGAGTGGAGGTGTGTCAGTTGGAGATTCGGCCGGCTTGCCCTGGGAGGGCGGGACTGACGACTCGTTGGCAAAGCAGGAAACCTGGCTGTTAAGTTTTATTGATATTCTGGCGCTGTTGCTCACGCTGTTTGTGCTGTTACTGGCCTATCAGGACTACAAGCCGGAATCGGGTGGTGCCGACGTTGAGTCGCCGGTTCCCCAATCCGCTCAGTTCGATCTTTCCCTGTTTACTTTTTATCCTGGCGAGACCTTGCATGGCGACTTTGGTCATGCAGGTGCCGGCCTGTTGCCGTTGGCTGCCGAAGAGGGCTATCCAGTGGATGGCGAGTTTGAATCTCGATCTCCAGAGCCTGTTGTAACGACTGAGCCAGTCAGTAAGGAGTCGCCAACCGACGAGCTGTCCGAAGAAGTGTCAGCCACAGCGAAATCAGTCGCTGGTAACCAGGATACAAATTCACTCGAGCCAGAGGTACTGGAAGACAGCGGGCAGATTGAAGCCGGGCCGCCGACAGTGTTTGCTGCTGAACAGCCGGTTGAAGAGTTCCCGGAGATAGAGGGACCTTTATTGCCGACGCCTGCAGAGATCATTCATCACGCATTTTCACAAACTCCGCTGCAGCAACACGTGGAACTGTTGAACCGCGCGGGCGCGGTGAGTATCGAGATCAGCGACAACATCCTGTTCGGATTAGCCAGTGCCGCGCTGTCACCAGAAGGCCGGCAGTTACTCAACGAGCTGGCAGTGGTCCTGGGTACCTTGCCGTATGAACTGTCAGTTGAGGGTCACACCGACAATGTACCGATCAGTTCCAGCCGGTTCCCGTCGAACTGGGAATTGTCTTCAGCGCGCGCGGCTATGGCGACGCGCGCATTGATTGAGCAGGGCATTGCTGCAGACAGGCTCCGTGCTGTTGGCTACGGAGATACCCGGCCGCTGACGGATAATCTTACTTCCGAAGGTAGAGCGAAAAATCGTCGTGTGTCTTTTGTATTACACGTCGCGGAGTCGTTGACAGACTGAAATCCTCATAAAAATATGAGAAATGTTCAATAACTCTATAATTTTATTAATATACGTGTAGTTATTTCGGTGTAGTGCCCTGGATCAGGGTAACTCGACTTTCTCCGGGGTCTTCCAGTCGCTGGCGCGATGTTCGACAACAACCGTTGTATAAACGCCGCCCCGCACATTGAACTCGGCCGTCAGGCGCATGAAGCGCGGAGAGCAGACCTCCACCAGCTTGTTGAGAATCTGGTTGGTGACGTCTTCGTGAAAAGCGCCTTCATCCCGGAATGACCAGATATACATTTTCAGCGCCTTCAGCTCTACACAGCGCTGCCCGGGCACGTACTCCAGTTCGAGTTCAGCAAAATCCGGTTGACCGGTCTTCGGGCACAGGCAGGTAAATTCCGGCATGCGGATGCGAATGGTGTAATCGCGGCCCGGGTGCGGATTGTCAAACGTTTCGAGTTCTTTGCTGGGGCTGGTCGACATGCGCGCACCATACCTGAGAGGGTTCAAACAACACAAGTATCGTGGGAACAGGTGCTTGGCAAGGTAAGTTCAGGTTTCGCTGCAGACTGTTGCGACAGGTCCGGTTGAGAACTCCGTTGTGAAATATGAAGTTGCACAAGCGGAGCGTGTTCCAGGCTTTATTTATAGGGGAATGTGGCTTTCGCCTCAGTCGGCCGCTGGTGAAAAAATAGACAGTTTTGATCCTTGATGTGAAACGATGCTTGTCACCGGCTGGAGGTATCGGTATCTTTCGCCAATGCGGCTAAGCAAGCTCAAACTGTCCGGTTTTAAATCGTTCGTTGATCCTACCACTGTCCTGTTCCCGTCTTCACTCACAGGTGTTGTCGGACCGAACGGCTGTGGCAAATCCAACGTCATTGATGCAGTGCGCTGGGTGATGGGCGAGTCATCCGCCAAGCACCTGCGCGGTGACTCCATGGCGGACGTCATCTTCAAT
>JBHPFC010000030.1:0-30386 GCA_042576405.1 Pseudomonadota bacterium
GAACCGACGTCCATATCAGCCGTAGACCTGCTGGCCGAGGGCCTCTTGCCACCAGTGGTGCGGGGGGAGAGAATACGCGACTTTTGATCCGTGTTCTGTCGGGGCGGCTCCGGCTTGTCCGCGGGCTTCTTCGGTGCAGGTTCTGCCCCGGCAACCTCTGCCGGTTTCTCTGGCTTTGGAGTTGGCTTTTCCACCGGCTCGCGCGGTAGATAACGAGGCCGTTTTCCGGCATCCGGGCTAGTGTGTCTTTTCTCTACATCTGCCTCATCAATTAGCGGATCAGGCGGCAATAGAAATTCTTCGACCAGCCCCTTGATCACTTCCTTCACATCGATGGCGGCGTACTGGTGTTTCTCTTCCATACCGCCATAGAGAAACAGGCGGTTCATTATCAGATTGATACGTCTGGGTACCCCGCCGCTGTAACGATAAACCAGGTGCAGGGCCCCTTCGTTGATACCTGGATCACCTTTCCAGGCCACCCGGCTGAGCCGGTGCTCGATATAGTTGATTGTTTCGTCAAGATCCAATGGCTCCAGCGATGTGGCGGCCACCATTCGCTGACGCAAATGCTCCATAGCTGGCTGCTGGATTAACTCCAGTAGCTGCTCCTGCCCAACCAGAACGATCTGCAGCAGCAACTGGTATTCGTACTGGAGATTTGCCAGCAAGCGCAGTTCTTCGAGAGCACCTCCCGAAAGACCCTGTGCTTCATCGACGATCAGTATCGCCCGGTGACCATTACGGATTTTCTTGACCAGAAACGACTCAATTTCCAGCAGCAGATTGGCCTTGCTGTTGTCGTCAGACTCAATACCGAACGAGTGTGCGACCATATGCAGTAGGTCGCGCGACTCCAGCTGGGTGCTGGTCAACGTGGATACTTGGATCTTTTCTTTATCGACGACTGACAGTATTTCACTGATCAGGGTAGTCTTGCCGGTCCCCGGGCCACCGGTAATGGTGACGAACCCCTCTCCCTGAAAGATGGCGTAATCGAGATATGACTTTGCATTGGCATAACTGGCGTGATGCAGCGAGAACCTGTGGTCAGGTCCCAGCCGGAAGGGTTCGCCGGTGAAACGGTAAAATTGTCTGTAGACGTCCAACATTTATCTTGAGCCAGATCTGATCTGTAATCCTATTAACGCGCAGCTTAACATTCTACTAGAATAGATTATCGCAACCTATGGTTGAATCTTCAAAAAATCCCCAAATAGATACATCGGCCAGGAACGCCAATACAGAAGCCCGTTGAGAGATGAAAATGCTTGACTTCACGCAGCCAATTGACGATTGTACCCCTAATCCAGTCACTTACTGTATTAATTACCCAACCGCGAGTACCGCGAAATGTCCAGAAACCCGATTTTACAGTTTATCGCATGGTCTATTTTACTGAGCCAACCCGTTTACGCTCAGGAAGCCATACAGATTGAGATAGATAGTGCCCCTGTAGAAGTGGAGATTCAAAAGCCGAGCGTACCGCAGAAGCAACCGGAGCCGGAACCTGAGCAGCAGGCGCAAGCACCGTCAGAAACCGGGACTCCGGACGCAAAAGAGAGTAAACGGGGCTTAGGCGTGGCCATTGGTATAGGCGTTCTGGTCGCCGGCGCCCTTGCAGCTCTGGGCGGCGGTGGAGGCGGCGGTAGCGGCGGTTCAGCCCCTAGCCACCCCTAACCACTGACGGGCAGGCCCTCCTCCTCTAAATTTGTCCGCCTTACCCGGCGGTAATTCAGTATCAAGGCCACGAACAGGCCCACCAGACCGCCAATCACGACGCCCAGCACTGCCGACGAAGGAATTTTGGGACTGAACGGTTCTTCGGGTGCTACCGCTGGATCAATGACCCTGAACGCATATTCCTCGTTGATATTCGCCAGAATAGCCTCTTTCATTTCGGATTCGATCAGGCGATGCAGAACATCCTGCAATTCAACGACACTGGTTTGCTTGAGTTGGGTCTGCAGGTAGGCAATGGCCTTATTTGAATCCTCGGCCACCTCGCGGCGCAGTGTAGCATTGACTGCCTGAATCATCCGGTTAGCCCAGTCTGCGGCTAACTGCGGGTCACTCCAGGAAATTGACAGCGTCACCATCCCGGTCATCCGGTCTTCAGTGACGCGACGAACTTTTTTGTGGAAAACCTCGTAGGCGTCGAGCAGGGTCGGCACCTCGCTCTTATCGTCAACCAGCCAGCTCCCGGCATCCTGATCCCAGAGGTCCGCAAACAAAATTGGCAGCAGCTTCTCCTGTTCGACAAATCGTTCCGTGAACTGGCGTGATTTCAGCGTCGCGATGGACTTGTACTTATTCTCCCGCGAGTCCATTTTTATACCAGTCAGGTTGGCAATTCCCCCCAATTGACCGAGCAGGCCTGCATACTGGTCTTGCTCATCAGCCTCACTCACCGGCTGCACCAGGATGTCTGCGCGGTACTGCGGCGTTAGCAAAAAAGCAAGCGTAGTGGCCGCCAGTGCAACCAGAAGCATCAGGCCTAGTATCACCCAGCGGTAACGGGCGATAACCCCGAAAATATCGGCAAGGCTGATTTCAGTATCATCGATGTCAGATGGAGTCGCATAAACCGCATCATCCAATGGGCGCGGGTAGCCCTTGCTGACCTGCTGCTGTTGCGACCTGTGTGTTGGCTTCTTTGCGTACATATCCGTTACACGCCCTAAAAAACGCCAACCGCTTTGGCACCGACAGCCGCGGCCGCAAGCTGGAAAATGATTTTGCTGATACTCGCCAATCTGGCGATCGGTCTCACAAGGTCTACATTCAACGGTACGACAATGGTATCTCCCGGCTGGATATCGTGCTGGTCAGAGAGACTGAACAAACCGCCACCGGTATCAACACTGCCATCAGCACGGACAACATAGATATGCTTGGTGTCTGCCTTGCGTGTCACACCACCGCTCCACTCCACATACTTCTTGCGGTCCGTACCCTTCTTGTAAAGATGCGATGTCGGGTAGAACACCTCTCCCGTGACTGTCACTTCCTGGGTAAGCGCCGGTATATACAACTTGTCGCCATCCCCTAGTGTCACATCCAGATCACTGCGCCGCCCTTTTTTTGTCTCCTCAAGCAGTTCAGGCAGGTTAATAACCAGTCGCCCTAATGGTTCTACGGCACGCAGCTGGGAGCCCAGTTCCCGAACAAAGTCCAGTGACTGTGTTTTTCCGCCTTCTTCCTGTGCCAGCTGCAAAGACAGCGCGGCAAGGTCTGTTTCCAGTCGCCGACTCAGCTCCTCCAGTTGCAGACGCTCACGTTCGCGCAATTCCTCTCTTAGCAACACGGCGCCGCGAGGAAATGCAATATCTGTAAGCCCACCGGCTCTTTCCAGTACCTTGCTGAGTTGTTCGCCCCGGGCAATCGGGTAAATTCCGGGGAACCTCACCTCACCCTTTATTTCCACCCTGGCCGCGGTTTCCCATTCCGGCAGTCGCTTGATTTGCAAGTCATCGAAAGGTTGCAGAGTCAGGTCGGCGACCCCAACGCCCTTGAGTATCCCGGCGAGGTCTACGTTAATATGATCTACCTCCCGGTTGCTCCCGTCGATGACAACATACCGGGTGAGCTCCGCACTCAATGCATAGGCTGCTTCCGCGAGCCCGCCTCCGGCACGGATCAGGTCACTGATCTTCATGTCTGTCTCAAGCGGGTACTCACCTGGATGGCGCAACAGGCCATCGGCCCTGACCACCCGGGCGGGCTGCCGGTGGGTTGCCTGCTGGTTCAGCTGTTCCACCAGCGGCTCGACAATTTCACTGCGATCGCTAATGGCGCCAAACAGGATCAACTCGTCGCGCGGTTTGAGCAGGATATTCTCTGCTGACGCCGGATTTTGCAGTGCCTCCCCGGGGCGCACGGAAAACAGCTCAATGCGGTGATCGGGTTTGAGTTCGCGCTTGACCAGGGCATAGTCAAGATCCGGCCTGCGAAGCAGATCGCTTTCGATGGATGAAATGAGATCAGCGACGCGCATATCCTGGCGCCACTGATAAGCACCGGGACGTTGCACATGCCCCGAGAGCAGCACGACATTCTCCATCTTTTCCAGTACAGAAAAGATACGTAGTACATCACCGTCCTGAACGGCGGTTTGCAGACCGGCTTTTTTTCCGGCATCCAGGTCTATAAGTGTGCGTTCGCCACGTTTGTTTATGCGCTCAATCTGGGATGCCTGCGGATACGCCGTGGGCAGCAAGCCACCCGCCAGGGTCAGCGCCTGATCGACCGATCGCTCATCCCGAAGTTCGTATATGGCAGGTCGCCGGACTTCACCTGCCACGCTCAGGGTTGAACCAACCGGCGGAACAAAAATGACATCCCCGGGCTGGAGGCGCGCATCATGACTGGTGTCACCGTATAACAGTAGATCATAAAGATCCATACGGGCCACCTCTTTTCCGCGGCGTTTGAGCTGGATTTTGCGTAGTGAACCTATTTCGCTCACACCGCCACCAACAAACAACGCATTGGTCATGGTCGACAGGGCACTAACCGTATAAGAACCTGGATGCTGAACATCACCCAGTATGAACACCCTTATGGAGCGCAGCTTACCCAGTGTGATGACCGACTTCTCACCGATAAACTGTTCGTTTATCGTTGCCTTTAGCGTCTGCTGCATTTCTGCAAACGTCAACCCGGCAACCGAAATAGGCCCTATCCTCGGGAACTGTATGGTCCCGTCTCTTAGTACCAGCAAGCTGTACTCAGCGTGCTCCTTGCCAAATAATTGCACCTGAATGGTATCCCCCGGACCCATGACATAGTTCACGTCAACAGGGATATCGGCGGCCGGCGCAAACGTCGAAGGAACGTCGGAAAACAGGTCGTATCCGAATTGTTTCAGTGGTTCGCCGGTCGCCTCTGGTTCCTGGTCGTCAGCGACTGGCTCATCAGGCATTTCCTTCTCATCCACAACAGTCACGGATTGACTCGACTGAGGCAGCACTGGAATCACCAGCGAGGGGGCTTCAACCGGCGCTTCGACAGTTCCCGATGATAACGACTCCTGCTTTTTGACCGATTTAAGGAGCGCTTCCTGCTGCGCAGGCGACAGGTTCTGAAAGCGCTCGATATAATCGGCGGAGGGATCCCCTACCGCTCCATTGCTAACGGCACACACCCCCAACAGGAAGGCTATTAGAGCTTTAGTCCACTTTCTCATCTTTAAGTAATCGTGATATCCGGTTTTCCTGGCTACTGACCCAAGCGACTGGCTACGCCATTGTCCGGGTCATCCAGCATTAAATTGCGTTCGGCGATAGTGTACAGATCACCGGGAGAAACCACCATTTGTCCGACATCACGGGTCCAGGGCGCCAGCGACAGCTCACTACGCGATTTTGTATCTCGGGTCAGCATGGTTTCCAGCGGGATGGAAACGAAAATCCCCTTATCATAGTAGGGGTCACCCGGGCTGCCCGGTGAAGTGATATCGTCGCCGTCGGTTCGTGTGTACCAGGCGCCAAAGGTGATTCCTGATCGAAAGCGGCGCTTGAGCTCGAAACGCACCCCCTTGTCCTTCGCCAGAAACCGGCCCGCACGCGCTGTTGCCGTCAGCCCCCACGAGGGGATGCGGTAGTGGACCGCGCCAAGCGCTGTTACAGTATCGTAGCTCCGAAATCCAAACATCCTGTCGGTAGCACGTTGTTGTAACCAGTCTACCGACAGGTCTGCTGCCCAGTTACCCTTTTGTGGCAAATACAACACCTGCCCACCGGCACCGGCATACATCATTTCGTAAATCCCCGCGCTCAGCCGAGCGTACACGCGCTCGGCTGGTTGCAGGAACTGGTTGACGAGCATACGAGTTAACTTGAGCCTACCGCTATCGCCCTTCAGGTAAAGACCAATATCTGAACGGACGTGCGGCAACGTGCTGTTAGACCCCTCGGTCACATTACTAACGTCCTCGTATAGTGAGAGATCGGTGCTACCCTCAAAAAACCGACCGGCACCGATCTGCCGCGTATAGTTAGCGCGCGTGAAGAAATTAAAACGTGCGGCACCATTCGGGTCATTGAAAAATACTGCCAGATTGACGGGTATGATTTGAAATGTGCTCAGATCCTCGTTCTCGAATCGGTAGCTCAGCAGGTGCCCCTCATCCGTACGCTGGACATCCTGATAAAGATCTTCTGCGTCTGCAGCCGGTAGCTCGATGTCTGCAAGTGTTAGCTGCGTGTCTTGCAAACCATCAGGCCAGGTGATTTCCAGATAGTGATCCAGCTGGGCCCGAGAGAGCAGTCCGTCGAAGTAACGACGAAGTTTTCTGGTATCGACAAAATCATACGTCAACAGTGGCATGCCCCGATCAGTGTATGTGATCTGCATGGCCGTCATATCTGCAGGCCCCAGAGACAGCATAATGCGTGCGGCGCGCCCCACGGCGCGGCCTATCTGTGAGATTCGGGTATTAGTGAGGCTGACGGCCAGTGTGCTGCCGTCAAATCCCAGTTTGATATTTTTGAAATCACGTTGGTAAAGAGCGTGCGCCAGTTTCGCAGCTGAATCAGTATTCGCCAGCCACTGTTGCATATCGGCCTTTGGTTCAGTGACCGGATACGGGTCCGGCTCATCGAGCTTGGGCACGAATTCGGGCTTCATCAGGGGCACTGACACCCAGGCATTGCCGCCGAAATCATCATCCTGCGCTGCCAGTTGTGCCCCGAACCAGCCTTTGCGGTATTCGATACCATAGGTCCATCCACCGTTTCGATTATCGGCGCCCGATTCGTCCGCACGGAAATCGTTCTGATAATCGTTGGCATCGTATTCGGCCACAACGGAGAGGTTTTTGTGCCAGGAAAAACGGTGGCGCATACCACCAAAGAATCCGTCGATACGATCGTTGCCGTAACCCAGTGTGTAGTCGGTGCCACGAAAATATTTCGACACAACTGCATATTTGGATTTGAAGACGCCAGTGCCGGTGAAATCCTGGTAGCCGAGGGAAAAATCTGGCCACCACTCGTGTTCTTTAAGGATCAGCCCCTTGGCATCGAATGCCTTGTCCTTATAGTCGCCAAAGCCCTGCCCGAGCTCAGTCGACAAGCCCTGAATGATGGTATACCGACCCGACAGTTCAAGGCGTGGCAGCAGGGTGACACTACTCCAGATCGTTGTATACGGTGAGAAGTGGCTGGTACCAAGCCGAAACGTACCATCCTGCTCGACACGCGCATCAGGCATATTGATCAGGCCGGTTTGGCCTGTGGTACTTGGCTCGGAATGTGCCAGACCCGGCAGGACTATACTTGCCAGAGCAACAATGACGATCCAGCCAGGGAGAAGACAATTTTGGAGCATTTAACGAACGGTAAGCCAAAGCGGCGGTTTTCAGTTACAACCACCTTGTTTAACAAAACCGCTAGTCTAACGCACTTGCCGACTGAATTTGATTTGTTGGGATCAGTCGGTGACTAGAGTGGCCGGATGACCTAATTGAATTTCAACTAAAACACTAGATATTCAATAGGATACTGGCAATCACGCGCTCTTGATCAGGGACGCTATCTTGGAACCATTCTCGCCGAAGCGATCGCGCAAATAGCTGCGGAATTCCTCGCTCAGCTCATCGTGCTGCAAGGCATATTCAACAGTCGCCTTCAGATAACCGAGCTTACTTCCGCAATCGTAACGTTCGCCCTTGAACTGGTAGGCCAAAACCTGCTCTTCCTTCAAAAGCGCCGCAATCGCATCGGTTAACTGCAGTTCGCCACCGGCGCCCTTGGGGATGTTTTCCAGTAACTCAAAAATCCTGGGTGTCAGAATATATCGACCAACCACGGCCAGATTGGTGGGGGCTTCATCCGGCTTCGGCTTCTCGACGATACTGCTCACTCGACTCAGTCCCTCTGTAATCAGATCCGACTTAACGATGCCGTATTTCTCCGTGTCCTCGTGTGGGACCTCTTCAACACCAAGCACGCTACAACGATTGTATTCAAATGTTTTAGCCATCTGCACCATGCAGTGCGTGTGCTCACCACCATCTATCAAGTCATCCGCAAGAATTACGGCAAACGGCTCGTTACCCACTACCGGCTTGGCACACAATACCGCATGCCCCAGACCCAGCGCTTCCGGTTGCCGCACATAGACACAGGAAACACCTTTGGGTACTACATTGCGAACCAGCTTGAGCAGCTCTGTTTTGCCTTTACGCTCGAGCTCAGTCTCCATTTCAAAGTTCTTGTCAAAGTGGTCTTCGATAGCACGTTTGCTGCTGCTGGTAACGAAAATCAACTCTTCAACCCCGGCCGCAATTGCTTCCTCAGCCGCGTACTGGATTAGCGGCTTGTCAACAACTGTCAACATTTCCTTGGGATTGGCCTTTGTGGCAGGAAGAAAGCGTGTACCCAGACCAGCGACCGGAAAAACGGCTTTGCGGATCATGACTCTATTACTACTCATTGTGTGCTCCATCCTGAATCAATATTAGTGCAACATGTTCGGTTTCTCGGCAGACTCCACGGTATCTTCAGCCTTCATTGGAACCAGTTCGTAATCGTCGGCACTGTAGCCGCTCCACTCAGGTACCATTTCGCCCAAAAGACTCCGCAATTTTCCTTCATTGTTGGCATTACAGGCAGTTAACATTCCATCCAGAATCTCGGTGAGCCTCTCCCATTCAAAAGTTCGGTGCCTCGCCAGCAGGATTTTCTTGTGTGGCGTACTCTGCAAAGCTTCTTTTTCATGGAAAAGCTCTTCATACAATTTTTCACCCGGGCGCAGGCCAGTATAGACAATATCAATATCTTCCCCGGGAACCTTTCCCGATAGCCGAATCATTTGTTCAGCCAGATAGGAAATCTTGATTGGTTCACCCATATCCAGAACAAAGATCTCACCACCATCCCCCATCACACTGGCCTGAAGGATCAGCTGACTGGCCTCAGGGATAGTCATGAAGTAGCGAGTAATTTCACGATGGGTGACAGTTACAGGGCCGCCGTTTTTTATCTGTTCGCCGAATAGCGGAACCACACTACCCGCTGATCCCAGAACATTCCCAAAGCGAACGGTGACAAAACGGGTGCTGGATCTCTGATTAAGGTTCTGGCAAAAAATTTCAGCTGCTCTTTTGCTTGAACCCATCACGTTCGCCGGATTAACCGCCTTATCGGTTGAAATCATAACGAAGGCCTTGCTACCGAAGCGATCCGCCAGCTGAGCCACTATGCGCGTACCCTGAATATTATTGGTAACCGCCTCTCGAATCTGGTCTTCAAGCATCGGCACATGCTTATAGGCCGCCGCATGAAATACAATCTCCGGGTGTACTTCGCGGAATATATTCTCTACTCCGGTTTTATCGACTACGCTACAGAGGTAGCGGCTAGCCTTGAGCCCGGAGTAACTGTCCATAAGCTCTCTCTCAATTGAGTAAAGATTAAATTCACTACTGTCCAGTAAAATCAGGTGAGCTGGTGCCAATCTGGCGATCTGCCGGCATAGTTCGGATCCTATAGATCCACCTGCCCCCGTTACCAGCACGACTTTACCTCTGAGTTCCTGGTCTATGGCTTTCCAGTCAAGAGAAACCGGCTCTCTACCCAGCAAATCATCAATTGACACCTCACGTAGCTGATTAAGCGTGACCTGGCCGGACATCAAACTGTTCAATGGAGGCAAGGTTCTAAAGGGTATCCCTGTTTTTTCACATAACTCTACAAGACGGCGCATTTTTTGTGTGTTTGCCGAAGGTACCGCCAGCACAATGAGATCGACACCGAGGCGCTCGACAAAATCAATCATTTCATTACAAGCACCGAGTACACGAACACCGTGTATTTCGCGCCCCTGATTCTTGATTTTATCGTCAACAAATCCAACTATCTTATAGCTCCCATCCCGGCTTCGGAGCAAATCCCGGACAAGCATTTCCCCCGCCTTCCCCGCTCCTACAATCAGGACTCTGCTTTCCGCGCCATCATAGATGGTACGATCCTTTGAGTAACGAACAATCAGGCGGGAAGCACCCAGTAACGACACCAGCAACAGACCGTAAACGGGAAATACAGACCGGGGCACCCCTTCCATCCGCGACATCAAAAAGATAATGATTGCTGAAAAGGCCATACCAATCAGAACAGCCTTTCCGATACGGATAAGATCGGGTACGGACGCAAATCTCCACACCCCCCGGTATAGCCCAAAATATCTGAATGCAATTGCCTGGATAACAACAACAACAACCATGGTCTCAAAAGCGGCGGACAGGTATAGCTCAGGTATCGGGTCAAGATTAAAACGCAGCCAGTACGCTCCTAACCATGCGATCGGAATCATCGCCAAGTCATGGAGAATCGCCAACAGCCTGTTATCAACTAATTTATTTATCACGGAAGTAATCTGATTCTCTTTAAGGAGATAACGTTGCCATGGCAAAAAAAACACTTTGAGGTGCTTTTCCCACTCACAACAAACCATGAGATTACCAGATTATGCGCAGAAATAAAAAAGGAAGCTCGGCCGTCTTTGTGTCAGTGGGACACCCCATGACGACGCAACACCCTAATAATAGTAAGATAAATAATCTTAAGATCAAGAATGAATGACCTTCGGCGCATGTATTCAACATCCAGTTCTACTTTTTCCGGGATAGGAAGCTCATCCCGACCATTGATCTGCGCCCAGCCTGTAAGGCCAGGAGCCAGTTTATCCACGCCGGCCGCAGTGCGTAACCCAATCAAGTCGTCCTGATTGAACAGCGCAGGCCTGGGTCCGACAATACTCATGCTACCGACTAGAATGCTCCACAGTTGCGGTAATTCATCGATGCTTGTCTTACGTAAAAATCTACCTATAAGCGTGACATAGGCATCGGGATCATTCATTAGATGTGTTGCCACAGCAGGTGCATTGACCGACATGGTTCGAAATTTTGGCATTCTGAAAATAACATTATTCCGGCCAACCCGATCAGACCAATAGATAACTGGCCCTGGAGACGACAGCCTTACAAGTAGGCCAATCAATATCATCGGGATACCGGTTAAGACCAAGGCAATGCTGGCCAGCACCAGATCAAAAACTCTTTTAACCATCTTTTCTATGCCAGCGCAACAATTAAGGCGCCTGGTGTTTTCCGCTTATACTCTGAAACCATTTCACTGTTTCGGCAAGCCCTTCATCGAAGGTATAGGGTGTGGACCATCCCAAATCTGCGCGAATCTTGCTGCTATTAATTACCAACGAGCCGACTAACTTCTCCAGCTCAGAAGACTTACCGGCAACTTGTCCCGCTATCCGGAGTACTTTCAAGGGAATCGCCCAAAGTCTTGGTTGCCTCCCCATGAGGCAGGCAATTTGACGAATCAATTCTGGTATCGATATATCTTCGTCGTCGCTCACCAAATAAGTCTTCCCTCCAGCTTCAGCGTGAGTCGCAGTAGTAATCAAGGCATCCACCAGATTCCCCAAATATATCATGCTTCGGTTGTTCTGGATTGATGCCAACGGCAAGGGTATGCCTCGCTCTACCATTTTCAATAGACGTAAAAAATTACCCGGATTGCCTGGCCCATAAACCAAGGGGGGGCGTACAACAACCACCTCTATCCCCGTTTGGTCTGCCACACTGAATATCGCCCGCTCCGCCTCATACTTCGATACCGTATATGGATCGTAAGGGGCACTATTATCTTTCTCCGTGAATGGAATACCCTCCGTATAATTTCCATTTACGCCTATTGAACTCACATAAACTATACGCCGGACCCCCGCACTTGCAGCGTCCCTCGCAAGCTTCTCTGAGCCTTCAACATTCACCGCTCGAAACTCTGCCAAAGGATCGCAAGCTGTATCCTGCAATACATGCACACGCGCTGCCAGATGGATAACAGTATCAACACCAGCTACCGCCTCATACCAATTTGTCTTCCGACCGATATCACCTACCTCAACCAGTTTGCCGGATTGTCTTGTTGCACTGGATATACTGCGTACCGCGCAACATACATCATAGCCATGACGCACTAACTCATTTGACAATGCGCGTCCCACAAAGCCGTTGGCCCCCGTTACAAGTATTCGACTAGCTTGCATTCGGCCTTTGCCAGCGCTGCATAACCCTCGCCATGATTTTCTTCCATGCGAAGTGTGTTGCCGAGAAATGCAGTCCGTGTCTTTTCAAGGCATCAAGTATTTCCTGGTTCTGCTTAATAATGTTGCGCAAACTCCGGTTTGTTTCACCACCTACGCGCATCTTCACCCACACATTGGGGACATAGCACGAGGAAATATGACCACATTCAAGAAAACGCATCATCAACTCTGCATCCGCAGCGAGCTTGTAAGACTCGTCAAAATTACCTAAACGGCTAAAAACGGATTTTCGCGCATAAAAGGTGGGGTGTGCAGGACACCAGCCTGATGAGAAAGCCCCGTCGCAAAATGAAGACGACTTCCAGTACCTAACAACGGTGTCTATATCCTCTTTATCGACGTAAATCAGGTCCGCAAAACTCGCTTCAATAGTACCGTCTGTGAAGACGTCAGCAACCTGTTCCAATACGAAGCAGTCTGCGTAAAGATCATCAGAGTTCAAAAATCCAACCACCTCTCCATCTGCCAACGCCAACCCCTTGTTCATTGCATCATAGATACCCTTATCCGGTTCCGATACAAGGCATATCTCATGGCCTCGCCATTGGCCAACAATTTCCAATGTATGATCTGTCGAACCCCCATCTACAACTATATGTTCAATGTCTTTGAATGTTTGTGCAGCGATAGATGACAATGTGGCCTCTATAGTCCTGGCACTATTGTAACACACTGTAATTACGGTAATTCTAGGCACCCTCAATCCCTAAAGAGGAATAGAAAAAACGCACGCCCGGGTTCACTTTGCATCCTGTACGCCAAGCCTTTGCTCTATGGCTTTCTCGAAATCCAGCGCAAACTGTTCCACTCTGAACCGAGCAGATTCAATTGCCTTTTCCTCGTTTAGTTTCCGGGTCTGAACAGCCACCGGCTCATACTCCGACATAAGGTCGGCAAGCTGTTTTACAGAACCAGGATCGAAGAACTTTGCATCTTGCCCTACCTGTTCCCGGTGGACAGAAAGATCAGAAAGCAACATCGGCACACCCAGTGATTTCGCCTCCTCAACAGTAGTGCTCCAACCCTCGCACAGCGAAGGATTAATAAGCGCACTGCATGAACGCATCAATGCGTAAAGATGATCATGGGGTATCATGCCAAGTATTCTAAAATTCTCAGAAACACCACGAGCCTGAATCAATGCCTCAATGGTTTTGTAATGACCTGGATTATAGGGATCCTCCTGCTTACCGGACACCGCTACAACCACTTCCTTTCCCCGACCTCTAAGTTCTGCGATGGCCTCAATAACCAATGCGTGATTCTTATGCTTCCAGAATTGGTTTGGAAGATAAAAAAAATACTTTGGCAAACCATATGCAGAGGCGATTTCGGCCGGATTAGACACCATTGAACCAATGTCTGCTATAACTGCAAATCGAACAACAGAGGTTCTCCCCCTGGATCCAGGATAAAATTTTTCACAGTCTCTCCTGGCATCTTCACTGCTCAACAATATATGTCGCCCTGTTGCCACCTGAGCCCTGACACGCAATTCCCGTTTCCAATAAGTTTTTCTCTCGAACATTTCTGGCAGATGCCGATGCTGAAAATCCGGCACCCAGGCGATGGCGGGCACAGCGAAGCGCCAGCCATAGTATGCAGCAGGCTCAAACACGACATCAATTGCATGTTCTTCGAATATTCGCTCCGCAGCACGATCTTTCCCATACAGAAATGCCTGTGTGAGTCGCGCATTAGTGTTACTACCATTAAAAATTTCCGATCGAATGACCTCCACACCATCCAGATTGCGAAACAGTAAGATATCCTCTTCGTCGACATCATTTCCTACGAAAAGAATTGGTCTAACTCTTTCTGCTACATAAGCATCCATCGCTCGCAACACGTTTAGCAGATAGTTGTAACCCCCAGTCCAGAACCGGCCACCAATGAGGGTGAAAGCTATGCGTATGATAACTACTAACTCCTGTACTCTCTGAACCAATCGACGTACGAGCTTATTCCTTCCTTAACACTAATCTCCCAATTAAATCCGAGATCCCTAATGTGCCGGCCATCTGCTACAAGGCTGAACGGGTCACCGGGTCGGATATCGCCAGAGAATTTCAATGGTGTCGCTGTTGACCAGGCCGATGTCACAAGCTCGGCAATTTCTCTCACTGTGGTGGACACACCGGTCCCACCATTGATTACGGTTGTTTGATCGTCTGCTGCAGTTGCTGCAAGTTCAAGCAAGCGGACAATATCTCGCACATCAGTCCAGTCTCGGCGTTCGTTGCCGGTACCACCAAGCTGAATAGTGTCAGCACCAGCGGCTATCTTTGAACACAAATCCCACAATAGCTGCTTCCGAAGCCACGGCCCATAAACAGAGAATAGGCGGACTATTACAGCTTTTAACCCGAAATTGTCATTAAAAGCGTGACAAAGCTGTTCCATCATAAGCTTGTGATAACCATATGGGGAATACGGGCTGGTTGCGGCAGACTCAGGTATGTTGTCGCTGAATTGCGAACCATAGACAGCAGCACTTGACACGGCAATAACACGGCAACCTGATGCGTGTGTGCGGAGCCAGTCAAGCAGGTGCGCTGTCGTAGTTACAGTCCGTGAAAAGTCCTCAAGCGGGTTAGCAAATGATCCGCCTACAGTCGAACCTCCCGCCAGGTGAAATAACCACTCAGGTTCTCCCGATTTAATTGCCAGGGAGTCGAGATTCGATGCATTAATATCTGCATTCAACCACCCGGCAATACCCCACCGAGAGGCATCAATCTCTGGCCATACGCCATGCCCAAGTCCGTATACACGATGTCCCTGCCCGGAAAGGCGAAATGCAAGGTGCCTGCCGATGAATCCGTGTGCACCGGTAATCCAAACGACCGCCATACTATATTAACTCCATCACAACCAGCCGGTTGACTGACGAACTATTGCTTAATCTCTTACAGGTTTATTACAAACAAACGAGTATAACCTACCCGGCCGATTATCGATAAGTGTTACAAGCCTCAAAGCAAGATGGGACAAGGTATCCAGGCGAAGCGCTCGATCCATCAACAAACCCAGGCCAGGAATACGTCCTACCCTGGTTACCAGTTCCTGCCGCAGGCTTTCTTTTGTTTGAGGATAATAATTTATCGGGCTACTCAACGGACTTAACTGGCGCACAACAAGAAACCCCGCAGACTCAAGCGCATTCCGGTAGCGCGAGAGCAAATAAGCATTTTCTCCACCATAAAGACTATGCAGAGGATGGCTATCGAGGAAAGCTGGAAGATCTTCAAGTCGCGATATCACATGTTCGCGAATGGCCAAGAGAACCCCCCCAGGTTTTAGAACGCGCGCTAGCTCCGCGCAACCGGCATCCAAGTCTTTCATGTGATGAAGGACAGCCCGTGCAAATATGACATCGAACTCTCCGTCATTAAAGGGTAAGCGCTCTGAATATTCTTCGACCAGGTTTATCGGGAGCTTGGTTTCTTCCGCCAACGCGCGTATAGCACCGGCACCTACCAGATAACTTGGATCCGGCTCTAGTGATGTTACGCTAAATCCATCCTTAGCCAAGGCATAACTTGCGATTCCTCTGCCCGCGCCAACATCCAATGCGAACCCAGTTCTTCCGTAAAGTACTTTAGCGATCTCGCGCCATTCACTACTTTGGTGATAGCGCTCAGCAGCGGCGATTAACGGATCGTCGTAGTAACTATCCCGCACTAGCTGCAACTGGTCCGGTTCCGAACGCAACCAAAGAACCGCCTCTTCCCATGTAGAAAAGGACGACTTATTAGAGCTCATCAGGGGCGAGTTCACGAATGATGCGAGCAGGATTACCGGCGACTATAGTGTTTGGAGGAACGTCATGCGTCACTACGGATCCTGCCCCTACTATTGCTCCTTGCCCAACACTAACACCACTCAAGACTATAGTGTTGGCCCCAAGGAGTACGTCGGAATGTATATGGACTTCCTTCTCATTTAGGTCGATATCGCTTGGATGCCCTGATGTGGAAATTGAACGGAATTGAGCGTGACGGGCAGCAGCAGAAAGGGGGTGCGTCAAACTATCAAATATATTCACATTATGTGAGATCAAAACCCTGTCTTCAATCACAATACGCTTTGCTGACCATATTCTTGTTCCTTCTCCGACATAACACCATTCTCCCAGTTCGATATCACCACCATGAGCGAAGAGAAGTAATTCACCCTGGATAAAAGAATGGGGACCAATACGGATATGCTCGCTTTTCCCTAATGCATTGCGAATCCTGGCTTTCGAATGGAGTTTAGCACCGCTCCCGAGCGAACAAGTAGCTCTCCCTAATAGCCGCTGCAACAAATAATCCAGGTTCATGCGACAAGACGCATGCACGCGACACCACGCGCCCCGGCAGCAAAGTCGGAATCAAACTTTTTATCCTGATGTATATCGAAAAAAGTTGCCTCTGCGAGCTCAGAGCTATCTACCGGGCGCCAACCATCTGACGAATAACCAAAGTACTCTACTTCCTTGTTTGACGGTCTAAATTCATCGACAATAGCTTGAATCATTTTATCATCAAAAACCTGAAACCACCCCCGCACCTTGGCTTTTCCATAAGGTACCGTAATAAAACATTGGCCGCCCGGACGTATAATCCTTCTGAATTCGCGAACCGCTGCGCGAAAACCCGCAGAGTCATCTTCACACTTGGCACCATCCGCCGTGTACAGCATCGTATTGTCAAGACCAATGTGTTCAATCGTGGATATACTCACAATTGTATCGAATGTTTCCGAACGAAACATAGATGATCGAAGATCATCATATACGTACGAAATCCCCCGCGAGCAATAACACCGCTTTTCCGGAGCAAGCGTGCAGATGGAAAGTTTTGCTTTATTGACAGGAGCCCTACTCACCAAATAATGATGATTAAGGGCAGAACCTGCATCCAGCATAGTTTTCGGATCTGCGGGCAAACGTGAATACACCCAGGGATACTCAACAACTCTCTCATCTAAACGGGCCCCATATCCATAAGGAACGCCCGCACCAGGGGAAAGCAACCCCCCGTCAATAGCTTTCTCAATTAGTTGGCGCTTTGCGGTATAGTATCCTGCTATCCACGGCTTCCGGCCACGCGCAACATATACTGGATACGCCATAGCATCCATCAACTGTTTGATTTTGTACAGCATTACACTTCTCTCAACAAATCATCAAGCCTTAGTATCATACACTTTTCAACGAACAAGCTTACTGACCACTTCTTTAAACGTAGCCTCAACCCCCCGCTCATACGCTTGTAATAATCAGCTACTTCCATATAAGCTTCTTCATTCGGTATAATCCCTCTATAAATGGCTTTACATACGTGAAATAATTATACCGTCGACGACCCAAATATTTCGAGATCTGTGAATAGCAAATTCTGTCCTCTGGACCATATACAGGGTAGTCCAATTCTTGATTGACCCCGGCTATTTGCCCACCCAGCATACGTTTCGCATTTCGCCAGCCATGCGTGCCACTACCGTCAAACCCGGCGTTCTCTATCATACTTACCGGAGGATAAACAACTAACCCCTGATTCCTGAACACACTCCAGTACCAACGTATAGCCCAGGAATCGATCTTCCCCTCCGCCTGTTTTGTAAGCATTGAATAAAAATCAAATGCCCCATCAACATTGAATTTTCTTCTACTGACTGCATCGCTCTTCAATACTTCCCATCCTTGCATTTTCCGATCATATTTACTCCAAGCCCGCGCCCATGTCGCCCACCCCCAAGACGTCGTAAGAGGAAGCAAAAAACAACGATTTGTTTGAGGTAATGAGATTGGAAACATATACCCAGAAACCTGAAAGACCTCCTCCCACTCCTCATAATAATCCAGCGATGCATTCATATAGCGAAGAAACTCAGGCGAAACTATCAAATCATCTTCAATAACAATCACACGCCCATACTGAGAACATACCTTATCGACACCTCTAATTATTGACTGCGCCAAGCCCAAATTATGGTCCCGCTCATCATATACTGCCCCCGCTCCCAGACACTCATGCGCAACCTCTCTGGCCCGTCCAACGTTACCCTCTTCGCCTTTATCTTTTGCACCGTCTGCAAATACCAGTATCGGCGTTTCATTAAACTCGGCGCACTGCTTTAACGAAGTAATAACCCTTCTAAGGTGATCTGGTCTGTTATATATAAATAGAGCGACTGGCGCATAATTCTTATGTGGCATTATGCCCACCAGCATCCTTGATATTACGAGACACGCCTGGTTTGCTGTCTATACATATACTGAATACCTTTCTAAGTACTACTACTACCCCCCAAAGAATGAGCAACACATGCATTCCATTTGCCTTAAACGTAAATAAACTTCCATACCCGGTTCTGGCTATGAGTACAATAACAAATGCTTGGAATACCAAACTCAGAATATCTCTGCTTTTTTGGCGCACCAAAGCTACAGTTATGCTTTGAATCAAGACCCCCATAACCATGGCGATTATAAGCATGCCCAGCATTCCGTAGTTCGCGTAGCCTTCCGCAAACGCTTGCGGCCCAGCGGTGCCTGCCGGACCATAAATGTAGTGCGACATCTCCTCAGCAAAAGTAATCTCATTAGTATTTAAGCCTAACAACGTTTCAGCATAGGTTCCCCCTGCCTTGTAATCACTTACCCATGGTATGTAATGAAACACCTGCTGAGTTACGTACCCTTTAACCAAAAACACCCTTTCGATAACCCTATTGATGCTCATGACAAGATTCTGCAGGTACCCGCCTCCACCCACCATTCTTCCGAGCACAATTGTCTGAACTATCAAGAGCCCAAAAATAAAAGCGCCCCATACTGCTATGTTGCTCAAGCGTACTTTTTTTACGTGCGATAACATCGTAAATACAAATAGCAAGTAAAAAAGACCACGCAGGCGACTGCCTGAACTAATGAGTATAAATAATGTGACTACTACAAGCATCACTCCTAGCATCGTTTCCAAAGCATTCCTTCGTACAACGCCATTCAGCAGAATAAACCCGACGGCCAACGGCATAACCAGACCCGTCGCATAGGCAGACATAACGCTAAATATGCTCCGGTATTCCAATGCGGAATAAACACCGATTCTTTCATCCGCTACCTGGCGCGCACCCGCTGGCATGTCTCCAGAGGCCATGAATTCGAATGCCAATTGTAATATGCCAAGCCCCATGTCAGTACTGGCATACGCCACGATTAAAGCCGAACTGAACATACCCAGCATCAGCAGATACGTAACCCCTGTCACTCTATAAGTTGTGATAATCCCAACCTGATAAAGATTGATTTCACGCACAGGTGAGAATTTTAGAAACACGCTGGAGGCAGCTGAACCAGCCACATAAAATACAAAAGCAGCTAAATACCCGTAAAATGAGGCAGTACCAATTACGCCGTAATCACTGGTTAATACCACGCCTGGCAGCACCAGAAATATGAATAATGCGAAGAAAAGATTAGACGGTAATAAGACCCCTATTCCGAGCGGAATGACAAGTCTGTCGAACAGATACGCGCCACCACCGACAACTACAAACAAAAAAGTAAAACGAAACCAGTCAATGTATATCGGATATTTATCATACCGGATATAGCCATTTATCTCTGACCAGTTCTGCGCAACCCAGATAATGAAAACGATCATTAGCAGAGAGATCGTAAACCGCTTACAATTTCGCGCCTGAGTTCGCCACTTACCCATCGAATTCTCGATATACTCGTAAAAACATTATGCCGATCACATTCTGCGATATCTACTTCTATTCAACAATCCACATGCAAACGCCGCAATTCCCACGACGTAAAGTGGTAATAGCGCATGCGAATAACGCACATTACCTACCACGGTCGCATACAACGATATAACATATACAAAAGCCACAGGTAATGCACTCATTACTACAAAGGTTCTTTCCCTATTCCATAGACACAATGCACTGACTATCCACGCCATAAATAGATAATCTGGAATCAGGGCGCTCAGGAACAACGGGTCCTTTAGCCAACGGCTGTTGGTATTAACATACCCATCGTGCGTATCAACAAACAATTGAATAGATCTACTGTCGTACACCTCTTTTCTATCCTCATATTTCTGCACAAATATTTTTAGCTTCCCCTCGTAGCTGTCCTGCATCCATGACTGCCACATATAATAATTTCGAAGATGTCTCCCATATTTCTTATTCGTATATCCCCGCCTGACAATCTCATCTTCACCAAAATAGAATGGAATACTTATCAACCCCAAACTTACCATATTTAACTTTAACTGCGACATAATTGCGTCACCACTTTCAACACGGAGTTGATGCGCAATACGCCTCATCCTGGATTTTATCTCTTTCTCTGAAATCCCTTTGTCATGCATGTGGCTGGCAATCCTGCTTGATTCCGCGTGGGTTAACCCTCGTTCTGCTGCCATTGCAGCTGACAACCCTTCCGGATAAAGCAATCCTTCTAATTCTTTCTTCCCATTTTCACCGGGATTTACGTTCACATAAAGCGCATGCCCAACGGATAACACATCAACGTTAGGAAGAAACATATTTCCTGTCTCATGCCACCTCACTACCGGAAACACCAGAGCACTTAGAACAATCATCAATACTGACATGCTGGCCACTATTCTCACTACATGCGAGGTCGTTCGTACTAAATGCCAGAGCTGATACAAAACAATTGGGCCCACGAGGTACGCCCTATACTGTACCAACAACATTCCTGACACCGTCATGATAAATAAATATCTCAACGGCTTATTAGTGTCTCCACGCTCCAATATGAGAGCCGCTGAATATCCGATCAAAAACAATGATGCTGAAACTGCTTCTGTGAGAAATGCATTTTGAAACACTATATAAAATGGATATGCGCTCAAGAATATCGCTATACCTACCCTTGCGGTATACGTAACGAAACCCTTGATAGCGTAAAGAAAAAACAACAGGGCACTCGCAGCAAGCACTTTTTGGATTGCAGTTACAACAACCCACCCATACGAATCACCTACTGTATCGGCTAAAGCCCACAGCAGCGGTGCACCAAGTCCAATATGCTGATACCAAAAGTAACGGTCATCCGAATAGAAATGGGATATCCCACCGTCTTCGAACAGAGATACTCCTAGTTGCGCATAAATCGCTGCGTCATACCAGTACGTTGCACCATAGGTAATGAACGACCACGCATGAAGTCCTAGAACCAACCCAAACAGCATTTGCTCTTTCGAAAATACCATCACAATAGCAATTCCGGCGATCCGAACTCGGGGTAGCCAAGCAAGGTATGTTTCCGGCAATCAGTGATTAGTGGGTTCACTCTCAATATATCGCTTTATAACCCAATACTCACTGAACGAAATACTCCCTATAGAAACATTTTCTCCACTGTACAAAATCATAACTCGGCTTGAGCGCACTAACAGGCACCCGCAGCCCTTTCCTGAACGATATAATTCAAATTACGAATTTCGTCGTTACTGTAAAACCTGTTTCTTTCAATCCAGCGTGATCGATTGGCAACCGCCTTGTTACAGTCTTTCTTAATCGCCTGCTTCCTAATCAACACACTCGATCCTGACATCTTGACGACCAATTTTCCCTTACAATCCAATAAATAATGCCGCTAATTCTAGTGTTACGCATCAGCAGCGCTGGATAGCCCTATCAACATATCCTTAATTGCCGCATCAACACCCCTATCCGATTGGATAATACGGGGAATGCAGTTTGATCTCTTCGAAATCGCATCCAATCGTTTGTAATAGCTTTCAATTTCATCGATCGTCAACTCCGGTTTCCGCGCCACAATATCTTCGGGATTTGCCTTCAACAGAAACCACGCGCTCCCACACGGAATTAAATGAATGGCAACAAATTCGATGATTGGAAATACTGGTCTATGCCCTTTTACAAATACGTCGAAGAAGGAGGTATCTACAATCACAGTGTAACCCTTCCAGTTTTTATAACGCGCCCATAAATATCCTGGGTAAACTTGCAACAGCAGAAATACAAGCCCTAATCCACGCCTTAGTCTCCACAAATATCCATGCCCACGATCTCTTTCCAGCTCATTCTTACGATTTTCGTCAATGCCACGTATCCTGGCCTGTATCTGCTGCCCTTTCTTGCTATATCTATTGCTTAGAGGATACAAGTGCTTGGTATTTAACACATGGATCTTCAGTTTCATTTTTAGCAAGGCAGATAAAGCCTCATTAGCAGTAGTTTTTCCGGATCCGTCCGGACCAGAAAAAAATATAAGCCTCCCAGTTGCATGAAACATGGAAGATATATTGCGGGCAATTAATGGCATTACCCCACTCAATATCCTCGCGGGGTTTTTTCGGCCGAACAATAGCGGATACAACCTTCCCACAAGAGAATAATTCTCTTTCAAGCGCTCATTATCATCGAATACATTAAGAAAATGATCCAGAGGACCTGCCAGTTCACACTCGCCAAGATACTTCCGAACATCTTCTACTTTCGATAACACCGTACAGCGATCCAGATATTCCTGTTTCTGTTTTTGCTGATATCTAACCAGAGTCAGGAATAACTCAAATACAGGCGCGGGAATAATAAGCTTTATATTTTCCACCATGTGCTGAGCAGTCACAACATCTTCCAGCCATACCCTGCGGCCTATATATTTTATATCCCGACCAAGGTAGTATTTTTTGACCGTAATATAGGCGACCACATGAATATAAACACCCTGAAAATAATTATCTTCCGCTCTAATCTCTTGGAATATCCCTTTCATATAGAGGCTCTTTTCTTTTGCATGATTCTCGATAACGAAACCACCCATCTCAGTCATGAGCTCGGAAAATAACTCCATAGCAAGATCATAGTTAGCCGGACTCATCATTAAATCGATATCTTTTTCCACCTCAGTAAGAATGCCGGCATAGCCACGCGGAATACAGAAATCAATAGATTTTTCCTGCAACCTGTGGAAGTACCTCTCAATAAATACGTCTCTCAGTGTCTGCATAAACTTACAAAGTTTTGCTAACGTTCATAGGGGCTGTACTCCAACTTTTGGAGGCTACAATTAACTATTGCCTAATTGCGTAGACCACCAGTTCTGATATAACTCGTCGTTTAATGTAATCATAAATATACGCTCCATCATACAGCGCTCCTGCCCGGTTGATGCTGTACGCCGCCGCCCGGTGATTGACAAACGTAGCAGACATACTCTAATTTGTTGCTTAAGTTTGAGTTTTTCAAATTCTTCACCAATTTTTGCCGATAAGCTTCGCCAATATTCTTCCAACAATCGCACATTCAACGTACCACTTGATTTGTCAAAAACAAGGTCAATGGCATCAACAAGAATCCATTTCCGTTCCGTGTGCGCATCCTCAAAATCCAGAAATACAATGTCGCCATTGGGTCCGTGTCGAATATTCGAAAACATGAGATCGTTATGAATTAATACCGGGCCAATACTGGGCTGTGCAAAATAGTACTTAACAACCAGCCATAACCCACGTATTTTATTACGGAGCGCTGTATCGCTTCCAATAATCATTCGACCAGTGCGAATACCCGGGCTTTCAAGAAGACGCAGGACAAACCCTTCCAGACCTACTGCCACGTACCGGTCTCCCAGCGAGCTGAACTCTAGCAACCCAGCTAGTGCTAATGACAATTGATCCGTATCTAATTTCGAAACATCTTCGCCTACAAGATATTCGAACTCCAACATCTCAGGTTGATCGAATATTGTAAGCCCGGGATGCACAAAATACTTGAACTCCTCATCCATCAGAATCCTATTAACCCGACGCTCATTTGCAAAAGGCAAGCTCGTTCCAAATAGCTTGCGACTGAGCATATTCATTATTCCACCTACTGGTGGGGCATATTTTCGAACTCGAGCATCTTCACCTCGAGACACCAAGTAAGCCGATCGCCCAATCTGAATTTCATCAGTCATAACTACCCTATATAAACCTGGCCCAGCCCAATTGGAATTTCCCTTACCAAACCAACCGCTGCCGCGACAGAAATTATCACAGTGTAGACTCCGACCAATCTCCCCATTTGAAGGGACAACTGCCTATCCAGGCGGCCTATAATCCATACCGAGTAATATACTCTTGTCACGCTCCCTGCTGCAGACAGGAAAACAAGAACGCCATAAACACCCACACCAAATACTGCACCCAAAAATGCCAGCGCTATAACAATAAAAAACAGTATATTGAACATCAAAAGCTTCCTTTGGAATCCGAACGCATTAAATACCCCGGTGAGAGGCCATGAAATAAATATTGTGAATAACCATGGAAGTATTATTAGCGCATAGATTCCTGATTCACTCCATTGGGCGCCCAGGACAATTTCCACGACTGAAGGCAGTAGCAGCGCAAGCCCAATGAAGGGAACGATTGACAAATTAGCCATGTTTAACATAAGTTTTCGAAGCACTTGAACAACTTCTGTTCTTTTATCGACGTTCGCACCCACATACTGCGCCAACACCTGATATATGGACTGCCCAATTAAACTTAACGGAGACCTCAAAACACGTGTGGCCATCATATAATTACCCGCTACAGATGCTGAAAACAGCTTTCCAAATAATAAATTTGGCAATTGATTAACCATGCCATTCAACAATGACGACCACGTTAACCACAATGGAAATCTACTGTGCTTCCGAGCAGCCACAAACACTTTATCCAACGATACTTTTTGAAACACTTCACCTCGATCACGGGAGATGAGTACACCCATGAGTTGGGCCCCATTCAGCCCCAACCCAATCAAGTAGCCGTAAACCAATCCAAGCGGCCCAAAAGCACCCGCCATAGTAATCTGGCCAATCACTATCCCAATAGCTTGGAGCAGACGCCCTGCAGATATAACCGAAAACCGTTCGAACCGGCTATGCCAAGAAACCAGAATTAAATTAAGCCCGTTTATAAACACAAATAATGCAAATAGCGTAGATAAACTTCTTCTTTCGGATAGCTCGGGCAAAATCGAATTTATGGGACTTGAAATCAGCAGAATTAGAAATGTAACCGCGAAAAGTATAGCAGAGCTAAGAATAAGCAATGATTTAGGAGGATGACTTTTCTCCTTAATCAAGATTGCAGTTTCATAACGCAATGTTGAGAAAGGGGAGACTATAGCCACCAAGGCTAACAGCATTGCAAATTGGCCAAAGTCAGACGGCGAATAGATTCTGGATAGCACCGGGGTAGCCAGTAATAGAATAACCTGCCCTGCCGAAGTGCCCGCAACAAGCGTAAGAGTTTTTTGAAGCACCGATAATACCCAGTTAGCAAACACCTGTAGATGCAACAAATATAGAACACTGCAAAACATGCCTACTCATAATCACACTACGTAGAAACCGGGACATAAGACGCCAGCCACCTAATACGAGCTGGGTGGATGCGAGTCGATGCTGCGATCCCAAACAAAAATCGCATATCATGGAACAAGTCTGGGTGAAAGTTCCTGTTAGCCAATAAAAATGCTTGCCAGAATGGAAGAGCAAATCTTTCGGCTTGCTGATTCGAACTCGAGACCAGCAATATCGAAACCACCCACGGCACTACTACGGCACGCAAACTTTGACAGAATCCTAATTGTGTTACCTGTTGTTACAGCAATTACCCTGTCCCTTAAACTCCCTTGACATTTTTACAGACCGGACTCCCGCGGAACACTAGACAGGAACTCCGCAGAAAGCGCCATAATTACACCAACGATAATTCCAAAAATAATGCCAAAGAAAGCAATAACTTTTTTGTTCGGCTTTTCTAGTCGGTACGGTATACGCGCAGGATCATCAATTGTAACCGCAGATAACGATGCAGGTTTTATAGATATCGAGTCCAGAAAAGCAAGCCTTTCCTCGAGGTCACGATATCCGTCGATAAATGGTTCATCAGATTTGCGTGACTCAAGTACAGATATCTCGGTTTTAAGCGCTTCGGTTCCACGCATATATAGAGGAACCTGAGCGGTATTGACCGCCAGCCCAGCAGGTGATTTGTCCGTCATTTTGGGAAACATACTGGAATCCACGAGGCCAAGGACGCCTGCAACATGCAATGCCTCCTTCATGGTTGTGATCGTGTCTAGCCTCCTCTGCTCAGCCAGCTTCAGCTTGCTGGCCAACTTGTCACGAACCTGGTCTTTCTCAGCCTGCAAAACAGAATTTACATCATTGAACAATTGCAGAACGGTGCGCTTATTGGTGAAATCAATAAACTGGTTCACCCAATGTGCCGCCAGCTTCGGGTCACTATCGCTGAAACTCACGATGGCAGAGGACGTTGAATTCTTGCTGCCTGACACCTGAAGTCTCCTGTTAAATATAGCATCGAATATCTGATCCTTATTGACATTCTTCTTATCTTCCGCAGCAACATAGTGATTAATCAACTTGTACTTATCGAAAAACTCGCGACGTAAACCTTTGGACCCAAGGTTGTCCAGAAACCCATTAAAAATAGTCTTCGATGTATAGCCTTCAGCAGCAGCATCAAAATCAACATCAAATAGTCCGCTACCTTCGATCAACAGCCCTTGAAAGTCCTGCTGCTGCGGCGGCAGAAGATGTGCTGTAGCCTTGTACACCGGCTCCGCATTAAACAGGTATATGACCGCCAGCAACAGAGTTGCACTGAAGCCGAGTAACGCCAACCCTTTATGCCTTGTAATTAGCCGCCAAAAATCAGCCAGGCTGGCTTCATCATTCTTGCTCTGTGATCCAGCGAGGTATACTGGCATAGGGCGTAATTCGGGTGATTGTTCGGCCATACTAGATCCCATTGCTATAGTCGGCGCTCAATCGACTCTGTTATAAACATCTTCAAACCGTACAATATCATCCTCTCCCAGATAACTCCCCGACTGCACTTCAATAATCTCCAGTGGAATGTTACCCGGGTTTTCAAGGCGGTGAGTGGTCCCCAAGGGGATATAAGTAGACTCGTTTTCCGACAACATAAACACATCATCTCCACGGGTTACCCGCGCGGTACCTGAAACTACGATCCAGTGTTCGGCACGGTGATGATGCATTTGCAGGGAAAGCTTCGCACCAGGCTTTACCGTCAGGCGTTTCACCTGATAGCGGCCCCCACTGTCTATACCCTCGTAGTCACCCCAGGGCCGGTACACTCTGCTGTGGAAGCGGTACTCTTCACGGCCACCCTGCTTTAACTGATTAACAATGGCTTTGACATCCTGACAGCCGTTTTTGTCAGCAACCAGCACCGCGTCTGAAGTTTCGATAATAACTATGTTATCCAGGCCCACTGCGGCAATGCAGCGATCCTCTGCCATAAACAGGGAGTTGGTAGAACCGTGAGTGAGCACATCGCCTTTAGTGACGTTACCCTGCTCGTCCTGTTCGGAAATCTCCCAGATCGATGACCAGGAACCCACATCTGACCAGCTGGTTTCCATTGGCACGACAGCGGCTTTGTCGGTCTTCTCCATGACAGCGTAGTCGATGGAATCCGATGGGCTAGCCAGGAACGCATCTTTATCTGCACGCACAAAGTCGCTGTCTCGCAGACTGCCTGCCATGGCCTTCTTGCAGGCAGCGAGGATTTCCGGCTGATACTTGCCGATCTCTTCCAGCCAGCGATCAGCCCTGAGCACAAATATACCTGCGTTCCAGTAATAACCACCGGCATCCAGATAGCCTTGTGCAGCTCCTGCATCGGGTTTTTCGACAAAGGCATCAACCTTGTACCCACTAGAAGTTTCAATCCCGTCACCGCGGCGAATGTACCCAAAACCTGTCTCCGGCTTATCGGCCACGATACCGAAAGTCACCAGATAACCTGCTGCCGCCAGCTGCCCCGCCTTTTCAACTGTTGCCGTAAACGCAACGGCATCAGGAATAACGTGATCCGCAGGCATGGCCACCATAACGGCGTCAGGATCCTTATCGGCGAGGTAGAGCGCGGCAATCGTGAGCGCAGGTGCGGTATTGCGGCCCTCGGGCTCCAGCATAATGGCTTCGGGCTCTTTACCCATTGTGCGCACCTGCTCGGCTACCAGAAAGCGATGTTCCTCGTTACAAACAAACACCGGGTTGCCAACTGTATCGATAGAATCAAGACGGCTGGCGGTATCCTGCAACAGGGTTCGATCGCCAAAAATGGGTAACAACGGTTTAGGAAAATGTTCTCGCGAAACAGGCCACAAACGACTGCCCGCCCCACCGGTCAGGATCACTGGATAATAGTTCATGCGAGCTCTTTTTTTGGGTGGCTATACACTAAAAACAATCAGCAGCTAACCATACCCAAATACGATAGCCCGGTCAATGATCCGGGAATCGCCCTACAGACTTATCTTACTATTTTTACAGCACTTTCAAGAACAGTCGCTATTAGATATGCCTCTGAAAGGCGCTAAGCGCCACGTCCCTGGCTCAACAGCAGCATCCTTGCCGACTACCGACCAATCAGAGGCATAACCAATAGCTAAAAGGCGAGCCTTCCCCTTGCGAAGAAGGCTCGAATTGAAAGGCTGGTTAGAGACAACGCTTACTTTGACTTTTGAGGCACGCTTACCGTCATATTGGCCCGGTTCTGATCAACCGTCTTTTCACCTATACCGTCCACCTGCGCCAGGTCATCTACGTGCTGAAAGGGCCCATACTGCTGACGGTAGCGCACAATAGCCATGGCTTTTTGCGGTCCGATACCCGACAGCCCTTCGACCAGAGCGTCAGAATCAGCAGTATTGATATTGACGGATGACGCCGCCAGTGAAACGAGCGGCATCAGTAATAACCAGGTTGCAAGCAGCTTACGTAGCATAATCATGACATCCTCCATGAAGATTATTGAGCGGGAAAAGTCCCTATCCCGTTTTTTGCTTCGACACAATGTCGACGCAAGAATCCATCATACGGCCACAAATAAGCATCACAATTGGCGAATTTCTGATTTTCCTGTAAGCATTTTCTTACACGGCCGATAGCTCAAGGTTCACCGCCTCAAGTGCTGCGACGGGATCTGCAGCCTGAGTAATCGGTCGCCCCATGACAAGGTAGTCAGCCCCCGCGCGGACGGCATCAGCTGGTGTCAGCACTCGCGTCTGATCATCCATGGCAGCGCCCATCGGACGTACACCAGGCGTAACCAGCTTGAACCCGGCGCCCATCTCTGCCCGCAACATGGCAGCTTCACGCGGCGAACAAACCACACCGTCGAGCCCCGCATCTTTTGTCAGCGCCGCGAGTCTCAACACCTGCTTTTCCGGATCAGCAGCGACCCCAATTGATTCGAGGTCGCCCGGACCCATACTGGTTAACACGGTCACAGCAATCAGCAGTGGACGCTTGTCTTCGCCATTGCACAGCGCCTCCCGGGCGGCGACCATCATTTTGGTCCCACCTGAAGCATGCACATTGACCATCCATACGCCCAGTGATGCAGCGGCCTCACATGCTCTGGCGACGGTATTGGGAATATCGTGAAACTTGAGATCAAGAAATACATCGTGCCCCTGTTCCACAAACCGTCGAACCAGCGCAGGTCCTTCCCTGGTGAATAATTCCTTACCCACTTTTAGTCGGCAACTGTCCGGATGAAGGTTATTCACGAAGGCAACCGCCTGCTCGCCTCGCGGAAAATCCAGCGCGACTATGACGCGCGATTTATTGTTTTCTGTCATGACTACTCTGCGTGACTCAGACTGATAGGTTTAATACTGCTCCAGCGCTGACAACCCGGGCACTGCCAGAACAGTTTGCTAGCGGCAAATCCGCAAGCATCGCAGCGATAACCCGCAGAAACGCCATTCACGTGCTCAACTGTACCCGCAACGCCTGCCTCAAAAACATCATCTGAATCCTTCTGCATGCCATCAATCTGATAGCGGCAATGCTGAATATCCGTTAGCACTTCTGCAGCCAGACTGCTGTTCTGGGATGCCACAGCCTGGTAGGCATCAATGGCCGCCGCAAATTCACCCTGATGCTGAAAAACCGTCCCCAACAACACATTGGCTCGCACACAGCCTGCATGGGTATCGAGCGCACGTTCCGCCTGGTGGACAGCAGCATCGTAGTTACGCTGTTCCAGGGCTAAATCCCCAAGTTCACAGTAATAGTGCGCAATCCTGTTCTGCCAGTCTTCACCGGCATTTTCAGTAACCCGCTCGGCGATCTGAATGGCTTTACGCCACTCTTTTTCCTGTTGATACAGTTCCACCAGGTGCCGACTGGCTTC